>NZ_JBIAXS010000019.1:158290-177942 GCF_042896885.1 Streptomyces sp. NPDC001231 | reverse complement strand
CGGGCGCCATCGTCTCGGGTTCCTCCGGTACCGCCCAGGCGAAGAAGGAGGCCCTGGAGGCCGCGGGCGTCAAGGTCGGCAAGACCCCGACCGAGGCCGCGGCACTGGCCCGGCAGGCGGTGTGAGACGTGAACCCCCTGGAGAGATGGATCGCCCAGGTGGCCGGTGAACTCGGAGTGAGCCGGGACGAACTGGACCGCGACGGGGTGCTGGACGTCGCGAAGAACATCGCCCACCAGGTCGCCCGCCCGGCCGCGCCGCTCACCACCTACCTGCTGGGTGTCGCCGTGGGACGCGGCATCGCGCCCGCCACCGCCGCCGAGACCGTGAACAAGCTCGCCGAGGCCTGGCCCGTACCGTCCGGCGGCGAACCCCCCGCCCCCTCACAGCCGGGAAGAGGAACATGACGCTGATCGGAGTCCCCCGGGAGACCGCGACGGGCGAACGCCGCGTCGCGCTGGTGCCCAAAGTCGTCGAACGGCTGCGCGCCGCGGGCCTCTCCGTCGTGGTGGAGGCCGGGGCCGGGGCCGGGGCACTGATTCCCGACGAGCAGTACGAGCAGTCCGGGGCCACCATCGGAGAACCATGGGCGGCCGACGTCGTGGTCAAGGTGAACCCGCCGACGCCCCCCGAGATCGGCCTGCTGAGCCCCGGATCCGCTGTGATCGGCTTCCTGGCGCCCCTGACCAGGCCGGAGATCGCCGAGCAGCTGCGCCTGACCGGTGTCGCCGGCTTCGCGATGGAGGCCGTTCCGCGCATCTCCCGCGCGCAGTCCATGGACGCGCTCTCCTCGCAGGCCAATGTCGCCGGCTACCAGGCGGTGCTGGTCGCCGCCCGGAACTCCACCCGTTTCTTCCCGATGCTCACCACGGCCGCCGGAACGGTGAAGCCGGCCACGGCCCTGGTGCTCGGCGTGGGCGTCGCGGGGCTCCAGGCACTGGCCACCGCCAAACGTCTCGGCGCCCGCACCACCGGATTCGACGTCCGTCCCGAGGTCGCCGAGCAGGTCCGCTCGCTCGGCGCGCAGTGGCTGGAGCTGGGTGTCGAGGCATCGGGCGAGGGCGGGTACGCCCGTGCCCTGACCGAGGAGGAACAGGCCGAGCAGCAGCGGCGGTTGAGCGAGGCGATCGCCGGCTTCGACGTGGTGATCACGACGGCGCTGGTCCCGGGACGCCCGGCGCCGAAGCTGGTCACCGCCGAGGCAGTGCGGCGGATGCGGCCCGGCAGCGTGGTCGTCGACCTCGCCGGGGAGACCGGCGGCAACTGCGAACTCACCACACCGGGGGAGACCGTGGTGTGGCACGACGTCACCGTGGCCGCCCCGCTGAACCTGCCGGCGACGCTGCCCGAGCACGCCAGCGAACTGTACGCGCGGAACGTCCAGGCGCTGCTCGAACTCATGCTGGCCGACGGCGAGTTCGCGCCGGACCTCGAGGACGAGATCCTCGCCGCCTGCTGTGTGACCCAGAACAGCGACCAGCTCACGGAGGCCCGATGATGTTCCTGGCCGACCTGGCGATCCTGGTGCTGGCCGGATTCGTCGGCTTCGCGGTGATCTCCAAGGTGCCCAACACCCTGCACACCCCGCTGATGTCCGGGACCAACGCCATCCACGGCATCGTCCTGCTCGGCGGCCTGGTCCTGCTCGGCCGCTCCGCGTCGGGCCCCTTCGAGCGGGTGCTGCTGGTCGTCGCGATCGTGTTCGGCACGATCAACGTGGTCGGCGGGTTCCTGGTGACCGACCGCATGCTCGGCATGTTCAAGAAGGCGCCGGACGGCGCCGGAGCCGGAAAGGACGCGGTCGGCCGTGGATGACCTGATCACGATTCTCTACATCGTCGCGTTCGCCCTGTTCATCCACGGGCTGATGGGCCTGACCGGACCGCGCACGGCCGTACGCGGCAACCTCACGGCGGCGGCGGGCATGCTGATCGCCACCGTGGCCGCCCTGCTGACCCCAGGGACGGGCAACTGGCTGCTGATCGCGTTCGGCCTGGTTCTGGGCACGGTGATCGGCGTACCGGCGGCGCGGCGGGTCAAGATGACCGCGATGCCGCAGATGGTGGCGTTGTTCAACGGAGTGGGCGGCGGCGCCGTCGCCCTGATCTCCTGGGTGGAGTTCCGCGACAGCCACGGCTACGCGACGGAGGCCGGCCACGTCGTCGTCACGTCGCTGTTCGCCGCGATCGTCGGCTCGCTCTCCTTCTGGGGATCGCTGGTCGCCTTCGGCAAGCTCCAGGAGATCCTGCCGGGCAGGCCGATCGGTCTCGGCCGGGGGCAGCAACCCCTCAACCTGGCGCTGCTGCTGGTCTCGGTGGCCTGCGCGGTCGGTATCGGCCTGGGCCACGCCTCCGAGGCGCTGATCATCGGCGTACTGGTCTCCGCGGCCGTGCTCGGCGTGATGGTGGTGCTGCCGATCGGCGGCGCCGACATGCCGGTGGTGATCTCGCTGCTCAACGCCTTCACCGGCCTGTCCGCCGCGGCCACCGGCCTGGCACTGGACAACACGGCGATGATCGTCGCGGGCATGATCGTCGGTGCCTCCGGCACCATCCTGACGGATCTGATGGCCAAGGCGATGAACCGCTCCATCCCGGCCATCGTCGCGGGCGGGTTCGGCGGGACCGGCGCCACCGCGGGACCGGGAGGCGGCCCGGCGGACCAGACGGTGCGGCAGACCAGCGCGGCCGACGCCGCCATCCAGATGGCCTACGCGAGCCAGGTGGTCGTCGTCCCCGGTTACGGCATGGCCGTCGCGCAGGCACAGCACGCCGTACGCGAGATGGCCGGCCTGCTCGAACAGCGCGGCGTGGAGGTCAAGCACGCCATCCACCCGGTCGCAGGACGCATGCCCGGCCATATGAACGTCCTGCTCGCCGAGGCCGACGTGCCGTACGAACAGCTCAAGGAGATGGACGACATCAACGGGGAGTTCGGCCGCACCGACGTGGCCCTGGTGATCGGCGCCAACGACGTCACCAACCCCGCCGCCCGCTCCAATCCCAGCTCGCCGATCTACGGGATGCCGATCCTCAACGTGGACCACGCCAGGTCGGTCATCGTGCTCAAACGCTCGATGAACCCCGGGTTCGCCGGCATCGAGAACGAGCTGTACTTCGACGCCAGGACGTCGATGCTCTTCGGCGACGCCAAGTCCTCCGTCGCCGAGATCGCCGAGGAACTCAAGGCCCTGTGACGGGGAGCGGCCGGGCGCGCGGGCGCCCGGCCGCTCCATGCGTCGCCACCGAGGGAGGTGGACCTCATGCTGATCGACACCCACGGCCGGATCGCCACCGATCTACGGGTCTCGCTGACCGACCGCTGCAACCTGCGGTGCACCTACTGCATGCCCGAGGAGGGGACGGCCTGGCTGGCCAGGCCCCAACTGCTCACCGACGACGAGGTCGTCCGGCTGGTGGGGATCGCGGTCACCGGCCTGGGCGTCACCGAGGTGCGTTTCACCGGTGGTGAGCCGTTGCTGCGCCCCGGCCTGGCCGGCATCGTCGCCCGCTGCGCCGCGCTCACCCCGCGGCCGGAGCTGTCGCTGACCACCAACGGGATCGGGCTGGCCCGCACCGCCGGCGCGCTCCGCGAGGCCGGGCTCGACCGGGTCAACGTCTCGCTGGACACCCTGCGCCCGGACCGCTTCAAGGCGCTCACCCGCCGCGACCGGCACCGGGAGGTGCTGGCCGGGCTGACCGCGGCACGTGAGGCCGGGCTGGAACCGCTGAAGATCAACTCGGTGCTGATGCGCGGGATCAACGACGACGAGCCGGCCGAGCTGCTGGCCTGGGCCGTCAGGCACGGTTACCACCTGCGGTTCATCGAGCAGATGCCGCTGGATCCCCAACACGGCTGGCAGCGCGAGCAGATGGTGACCGCGGCGGAGATCCTGCGGACGCTCGCCGCGCGCTTCTCCCTCACGCCGGAGCGGCAGGGGCAGCGAGGTTCCGCGCCCGCGGAGCGGTGGCTGGTCGACGGCGGACCGGCCACGGTGGGGGTGATCGCGTCGGTGACCCGGCCCTTCTGCCGGGCCTGCGACCGTACCCGGCTCACCGCGGACGGCCAGGTACGCACCTGCCTGTTCGCCAGGGAGGAGACCGACCTGCGCACCGCGCTGCGCTCCGGGGCGTCCGACGAGGAGGTCGCCGCCCTGTGGCGGGCGGCGACGCTGGGCAAGAAGGCGGGCTCCGGCCTCGACGACCCGTCCTTCCTCCAGCCCCGGCGTCCGATGTCCGCCATCGGTGGCTAGGCCCTGTCGTCGGATTCCCGCCTGCCGTGCGACGACAGGAGCGGTTCCGAAGAGCGAGGTCACGCAAGGGTGGGCCGGCACGCCGAGGCCTGTGCGCCGCGCCGGGAGAAGGATTCGGTACGACCTCTGGACAGGGGATCGTCCAACCTTCCAGAATACTGCCTACTTCATATCGTATGCAATCTGCGGAGGAGCCGGTATGACGCGCACCACCCGCCCGGTGGCCCTGGCACGCAACGGGATGGTCAGCACCCCGCACTACCTCGCCTCCACGGCCGGCCTCCAGGTGTTGCAGGAAGGCGGTACGGCCGTGGACGCCGCGATCGCCATCAACGCGACGCTCGGCGTGGTCTACCCGCACATGACCGGACCGGGCGGGGACGCCTTCTGGCTCATCCACGACGCCGCCACGGGCCGGGTCCACGCGCTCAACGGCAGCGGCCGGGCAGGCGCCCACGCGACCCGTCCGTACTTCCGGCAGCGCGACCACCAGGAGATTCCCACCCGGGGGCCGCTCGCCTCGGTGACCGTGCCCGGCGCCATCGACAGCTGGTGCACCGCACACGAACGATTCGGCAGCCTCCCGCTCGCCCGCCTGCTCCAGCCGGCCATCACCTACGCCCGCGAGGGCTTCGCCGTCTGCGACAGCTACGCCGCCTGCGCCGCCGAGGTCGCGCACGTCCTCAGCGCCCATCCGCTCACCCGAAGCACGCTGCTGCCGCAGGACCGGCCGCCGGTCATGGCGGACGTCCTGGCGCTTCCGCAGCTGGCCGAAACGCTCGAGACCGTCGCGGAGAAGGGCCGGCCCGGCTTCTACGAGGGCCCCGTGGCCGAGGAGATCGCGACGAGCCTGCAACAGGCCGGCGGCCTGCTCACCACCGAGGACCTGGCCGCCCACCGGTCGGAGTGGACCGAACCGATCTCCACGACGTACCGCGGGTACCGCTGCTACCAGGCCCCGCCCAACTCGCAGGGGTTCGCGCACCTGATGGCGCTGAACATCGTCGAGAACTTCGACCTCGGCGGCATGACCGACAGCAGTCCCGAGTACGTCCACCTGCTGGTGGAGGCGACCCGCCTGGCGTTCGCCGACCGCGACCGGTACCTCACCGACCCCGACTTCCACGACATCCCCCTGCGGCACCTGCTGTCCAAGGACTACGCGGCCGAACTCAGCAAGCGCGTGGCACCCCGGCCGGCCCCGGCGGGACCGGGGGCGCGGATGGGCGGCGACACCACGTGCAGCGTCGTGGTGGACTCGGCCGGCAACGCGGTCTCGGTGATCCAGAGCCTCTACCACGAGTTCGGCTCCGGGTTCATCGCGGGCCGGACCGGGGTGCTGATGCACAACCGCGGATCGTTCTTCTCCCTGGACGAGGCGCACCCGAACCGCCTCGAACCCGGCAAGCGGACCTTCCACACCCTGATGCCCGGCATGCTCTTCCGCGGCGAGAACCTGGACCTCGTCTACGGAACCATGGGCGGCGAGGGCCAGCCGCAGACGTCGAACGCCCTGGTCACACGGGTGGTCGACTTCGGCAGGGACGTCCAGTCGGCCATCGACGCGCCCCGCTGGCTGTACGGCCGCACCTGGGGGGACGAGCGACGCGATCTCCGGATGGAGGACCGCTTCTCCTCCGGGACGCTGGACGAACTGCGCACCTGGGGCCACCCGGTCCGCGAGGTCGGCAGCTGGGACGGCGTGATGGGGCACGCCCAGGCGATCCGCGTCACCGACGACGTCCTGATGGGCGGCGCGGACCCGCGCGGCGACGGCCTCGCTCTCGGCTGGTGACGCCCGACCTCGCGACAGCCGGACGACCGGACGAGAGGAGACCCCGGGAATGGAACACGCGAGCATCTGGCTCTGGGCTGCCTCGCTGGCCCCGCTCGCCCTGCTGCTCTTCCTGATGATCGCGCGGGGCTGGGGCGCGGCGGAAGCCGGTGCGCTGGGCTGGCTGGTGGCCTCGGTGACCGCGCTGACGGTGTTTCATCTGCGCCTGGACGCGGTCGGACTGCAAACGGTCAAGGGAGTCGTCGAAGCCGTCACCATCGTCTACGTCATCCTGTCCGCGATCCTCATCTACGAGGTCGCCAAGGAGGCGGACGCGTTCACCCCGTTCCAGCGGGGCATGACGCGCATGTTCGTCCATCCGCTTCTCCAGGTCATGGCGATCGGCTGGGTGTTCGCCTCCTTCCTCCAGGGCATCACCGGTTTCGGCGTGCCGATCGCGGTGTGCGCCCCGCTGCTCGTCGGCATCGGTGTCCGTCCGCTCCACGCGGTGGTGATCGCGCTGGTCGGACACGCCTGGAACAACACCTTCGGCACCCTGTCCGCCGCCTGGATCGGCATGAAGCAGGTCACGCATCTCTCACCGGACGACAACGCCACGACCGCGATCCAGACCTCCCTGCTGCTGTGGATGGTCAACCTCGTGGGCGGCCTGACCATTTGCTGGCTCTACGGTCGCCTCCGAGGTCTGTGGGAGGGGCTGCCGGCGGTCGTGGTGATCTCGCTGGCCCACGGCGGTGTCATGCTGGCGCTGTCCCAGTGGGACGACACGCTGAACGGCTTCGCCGCCGGCCTCGTCGGTCTGGTCGTCGTCGCCGGCCTCGCCCGGCTGCCCCTCTACCGCCGTCCCTCCCGGGTGGTGAACAGCCCCGTGTTCGAGGATGACGAATCAGCCGGCGTCGCCGCGCCGCCCGCGCAGGCGGCCCCGAGCACACCGGAGACCGGGGGTGCCTCGCCCGGCGCCGGTGTGCGGGGCCGGGCCACCGTGGCGATGGCGTCCGCAGGCGAGCCCGGCGCCCGGGCGCCCGCGATGTCGTTGAACACCGCGTTCATCCCATACTCCACCCTGCTCGCCGTGACCGGGGTCGTCCTGCTGATCGGGCCGCTGAAGAACGTACTGAGCAGACCGACCGTCGATGTGCGGTTCCCGGCGGTCACGACGGGCCTCGGGTTCACCACACCGGCGTCGACGTCGAAGCTGGTGCTGCTGACGCACGCCGGGACGCTCCTGCTCGTCACCGCCGCGATCAGCTACGTCCTCTACCGGCGAAAGGGGCACCTCCGCGACGCGGCCTGGCGGCCGATCCTGAGCGGCACGGTGGAGAAGGCGATCGGCCCCACGATCGCCGTGGTGACCCTGGTGGCGATGGCCTCGGTGATGCAGGGCTCCGGCCAGGCCGACGTCCTCGCGACCAAGGTCGCCGCCTGGACCAGCGGCATCTACCTGCTTCTCGCCCCGTACATCGGCGCCTTCGGCACCTTCATCACCGGTTCCAACCTCTCCAGCAACCTGCTGTTCGGTGCCTTCCAGCAGACCACCGCACAGGCCGGCGGGCTCAGCACCGCCAACGTCCTCAGCGCCCAGACGACCGGGGGCGCGCTGGGCACGATGATCTCCCCGAGCAAGATCCTGCTCGGCACCACCACCGCCGGAATCGGCGGGCGTGAGGGACAGGTCCTGCGCAGGACACTGCCGTTGACGCTCGTCACCACCGCCCTCGTCGGTCTGCCGCTCTTCCTGCTCGCCCGGACCAACGGATAGACCAATGGAACGGAGAAACGCATGAACAGCACCGCACGCGTCCAAGCCTGGTCGAGCCTCGCGGCGATCGTCGCGCTGCCCCTGCTGTACATCGGCGGAACACACCGGATGCCGGCCCTGTCGGTCACCGGACTCGCCATCTTCGCCCTGAGCATGATGATCTCGCCCGCCCTGCGGTACATCTCCCGTCCGCGCGGCTGAGGCCGCCCGGCACCCGGGCCGCACCGTGGGACGCGTCGCAGCGGTCGCGTCCCACGGTGTCGCCGGTGCTTCGGTCAGGCGCCGACGTACGCCGCGAGGTGCTGACCGGTGAGGGTGGAGCGGGCGGCGACGAGGTCGGCGGGGGTGCCCTCGAAGACCACCCGGCCGCCGTCGTGACCGGCGCCGGGACCGAGGTCGATGATCCAGTCGGCGTGCGCCATGACCGCCTGGTGGTGCTCGACGACGATCACCGACTTGCCGGAGTCGACGAGCCGGTCGAGCAGGCCGAGCAGATGCTCGACATCGGCGAGGTGCAGACCGGCGGTCGGCTCGTCGAGGACGTAGACGCCGCCCTTCTCCGCCATGTGGGTGGCCAGCTTGAGACGCTGCCGCTCGCCGCCGGACAGCGTGGTGAGCGGCTGGCCCAGGGTGAGGTAGCCGAGGCCGACGTCGGCGAGCCGGCCGAGGACGCGGTGCGCGGCCGGCGTGTGGGCCTCCCCGGCGCCGAAGAACTCCTCGGCCTCGGCCACCGGCATCGCCAGCACCTCGCTGATGTCACGGCCGCCGAGGTGGTACTCCAGCACCGACGCGTCGAACCGCTTCCCCTCGCACTCCTCGCAGGTGGTGGCGACGCCGGCCATCATCGCCAGGTCGGTGTAGATGACGCCGGCGCCGTTGCACGTGGGGCAGGCGCCCTCGGAGTTGGCGCTGAACAAGGCCGGCTTCACCCCGTTGGCCTTGGCGAACGCCTTGCGGATCGGGTCGAGCAGTCCGGTGTACGTCGCCGGGTTGCTGCGCCGCGAGCCGCGGATCGCGCCCTGGTCGACCGACACCACACCCACGCCGGCCGGGATCGACCCGTGCACGAGCGAGCTCTTGCCGGAACCGGCGACACCGGTGACGACGACGAGCGTGCCGAGCGGGATGTCGACGTCGACGCCGCGCAGGTTGTGCGTGGTCGCGCCACGGATCTCCAGCGTGCCGGTGGGCTTGCGCACCGTCTCCTTGAACGAGGCCCGGTCGTCGAGGTGGCGGCCGGTGAGGGTGCCACTGGCCCGCAGCCCCTCGACGGTGCCCTCGAAGCAGACGGCGCCGCCCGCCGTACCGGCGCCGGGACCGAGGTCGACGACGTGGTCGGCGATCGCGATGGTCTCCGGCTTGTGCTCCACCACGAGCACGGTGTTGCCCTTGTCCCGCAGCCGCTGCAGCAGGCCGTTCATCCGCTGGATGTCGTGCGGGTGGAGGCCGGTCGTGGGCTCGTCGAAGACGTAGGTCACGTCGGTGAGCGAGGAACCGAGGTGGCGGATCATCTTCACGCGCTGCGCCTCGCCACCCGACAGCGTGCCCGACGGACGGTCGAGCGAGAGGTAGCCGAGGCCGATCTCCACGAACGAGTCGAGGGTCTGCTGCAACGTGGCGAGCAGCGGCGCCATCGACGGCTCCTCCAGGCCGCGGACCCATGCGGACAGGTCGCTGATCTGCATCGCGCAGGCGTCGGCGATGCTGGTCCCGCCGATCCGCGACGACCGGGCCGCCTCGCTGAGCCGGGTGCCCCCGCACTCGGGGCAGTCGGTGAAGGTGATCGCCCGGTCCACGAACTCCCGGATGTGCGGCTGCATCGCCTCCCGGTCCTTGGAGAGCATCGACTTCTGGATCCTCGGGATCAGACCCTCGTAGGTCATGTTGATGCCCGCGATCTTCATTCTGGTCGGCTCGCGGTGCAGGAAGTCGTGCAGCTCCTGCTTGGTGTACTTGCGGATCGGCTTGTCCGCGTCGAAGAAGCCGGACTCGCTGTAGAGCCGGTAGTTCCAGCCGCCCGGCTTGTAGCCGGGGATGGTCAGCGCGCCCTCGGTGAGCGACTTGGAGTCGTCGTAGAGCTGGGTGAGGTCGACGTCGGAGACCGTGCCCCGGCCCTCGCAGCGCGGGCACATGCCGCCGGTGATGCTGAAGCTGCGCCGCTCCTTCACGGTCTTTCCGGCGCGTTCCACGGTGACCGCGCCCGCTCCGCTGATCGAGGGCACGTTGAAGGAGAACGCCTTGGGCGAGCCGATGTGAGGCTGCCCGAGCCGGCTGAAGAGGATGCGCAGCATCGCGTTGGCGTCGGTGGCGGTGCCGACCGTGGAGCGGGGGTCGCCGCCCATCCGCTGCTGGTCGACGATGATCGCGGTCGTCAGCCCGTCGAGGACGTCGACCTCGGGCCGGGCCAGAGTCGGCATGAAGCCCTGCACGAAGGCGCTGTAGGTCTCGTTGATCAGCCGCTGCGACTCGGCGGCGATCGTGTCGAACACCAATGAGCTCTTGCCCGAGCCGGAGACTCCGGTGAACACCGTCAGACGCCGCTTCGGGATCTCGATGCTGACGTCCTTGAGGTTGTTCTCGCGCGCGCCGTGCACGCGGATCATGTCGTGGCTGTCGGCGGCGTGCGGCGCGGGCGACGGCGTGTCCGTCCTCGTGGCCTTGCTCATCGTGTCTCCATCTGTGAGGCTGCGCCGCCTTCGCGGCAACGGTGGGTGTCCGCCTGAGCGGCGGGGCCGGGCCGGGGTGGCGCGACGCACGTCCGGCCGGCGCTCACCGGGGTCGCGCTCCGCGCGAGAACCAAGGCATTATCCACACACCTGGTCCGCGCGGACCCTCCGGCCGGGGAGCCGGTGGATCCGCGCGGCTCACCCCCGTGGTCGCCGGACGGCCCGGCCCACGCTACCGACGGCCGGGCGCCCGGCGCTTCTCCATTCCTGACCGGTCCTGCGCCCGGTTACAGATACGGGCGGGTGATCAGCTCGATCCCGTGGCCGGCGGGGTCCTTGAGGTAGACCCCTCGACCGCCGTGATCATGGTTGATCTCACCCGGGAGTCGCATGTGCGGATCGGCCCAGTGCTCGATGCCGTGGTCACACAACCGCTGATACGCGCGGTCGAACAGGTCGTCGTCGACCAGGAACGCGTAGTGCTGCATCTGGATCTCCACCGGCGGCTCGGCGAACTGGAGCAGCACACCGTCGGCGAGCTGGATGTTGGTGAACGGGCCCCAGGACGGCGCCGCCCGCACTTCCAGCAGCTCACGGAAGAAGCGGGCCGACTCCTCGCGGTCCTTGGAGGCGATGATGGTGTGGTTGAACGTGGCTGTCATTCGGCTGACCTGACTGTGATTCGGCACGGAAGCGGACTCGTCGTGGTGCACGAGCACGGGGAGGTCCGCGTGCCGAACCATGGGGGTGCCTTCTGCGCACCCGCGGTGAGATCAGCCCTCCACCGGGTGGCCAATCCGTGAATGGCGTATCGCCGGTCCGGTGTTCACGTCGGGAACCCTACTTGATCCGGCTTCCGCGCGGGCGGGTCACGCGGAACGCGGGGCCGGGCCGAGCCACGCGAGGGCGGCGGCGGTCAGCGCCGTGACGCCGTCGGGGAGGGTGGGTCGCATGACGGGCGCGAAGAACGGCGAGTGGTTCTGCGGGATGTCCCGGCTCCTGGTGCCCGCGGCCTCCGCCTCGGCGTAGACGTCGGGATCGACGCCGCCGAGGAGCCAGTAGCAGACCGGCACGTTCGCGCTGGTGCCGAAGACGCCGACGTCCTCACTGCCGGAGGAGGCGCCCGGGTCGGTCAGCCTGTCGTGGCCGACCACGTCACCGATGGCGGCCATGGTGCGGGCGCACGCCTCCTCGTCGTTGACCATCAGCGGGAAGGTGTGCAGGGTGCCGATCTCGGGATCCCGCTGCGACCCCGCGGCCGCCGCCTCGCCGCGGACGATCCGCTCCACCGCGCCCAGGACGGTCCGGCGGACCTGGGGGGTGTAGGTGCGGATGTTGAGCTGGAGCCGGGCCTCGTCCGGGATGATGTTGTCCTTGGTGCCGGCCTGCAGGGCCCCGACGGTGACCACGGCGCGGTCCGCGGAGGCGATCTCGCGGGAGACCACGGTCTGCAACCGCATCACGGTGGAGGCCGCCATCACCACCGGGTCGATCGATGCTTCCGGCATGGACGCGTGGGCTCCGCGCCCGAACATGCGCACCTCGAGCGCGTCGGTGGCGGCGAAGGCGAGACCGGGGTGGCAGGCGATGGTGCCGGCCGGGATCGACATCACGTGCTGGCCGAGGACGACGTCGGGGGTGCCGAACCGGGCGTACAGATCGTCGTCGACCATGGCCTGGGCACCCTGGCCCAGTTCCTCGGCCGGCTGGAACACGGCCAGTACGGTGCCCGACCACCGGTCGCGGGCGCCGGCCAGGAGTGTCATGGCGCCGAACAGGCAGGTGACGTGCACGTCGTGGCCGCAGGCGTGCATCACGCCTTCGTTCGTCGAGGCGTACGGCAGTCCGGTCCGCTCGGTGACGGGCAGCGCGTCGAAGTCTGCGCGCAGCAGGACGGTCGGACCCTGGCCGTTCACCAGTCTGGCCACGACACCGGTCCGTCCGACGCCCTCGGTGACGTCATAGCCCAAGTCCCGTGCGCGCCTGGCGACTTCGGCGGCCGTGCGGTGCTCCTCGAAGGACAGCTCGGGGTGGGCGTGCAGGTCCTGGTAGAGCGCTTCGAGGTCCTCGGTCAGGCCGGTGTCCAGGCCGGCCAGGACCTGCCGGGCCGTGTCGTGTGCGGTCATCGTGATGCCCCTTCGGCCGGCGAAGGGCCGCCACCTCCGACGTAACCACACCCGTGGGGGCGCGGCAGCCCGGTCGGCGTTACGCCGGACTGCTTGAAAGTTGTAGCATCAGTGCCACCTGGGTTAGCTTGAAGATTCAAGTTACCGGGGTCCTGCCTGCCGCTCGGCGCCGCAAGACCCCGCCCCCCGACCCGCGAGGAGTCCCCGCCTTGACCACCCCTGACGCCACCCTGTCCCGCCCCGCCGTCCTGCCGGAGAAGAACCTGGCGGCCCCCGCCCACGCCTACGACATCGGCCTGCTCGTCCTGCGCCTCGCGCTCGGGCTGACCATGGCCGTGCACGGCGCCCAGAAGCTGTTCGGCTGGTTCGGCGGGGGTGGTGTCGACGGCACGGGACAGTTCTTCGCCGCCTCCGGCTACCCCTCGCCCAAGGCGTTCGCCGTCGTGGCCGGGCTCAGCGAGACCCTCGGCGGGCTCGGCCTCGTGCTCGGCCTGCTCACCCCGCTGGCCGCCGCGGCCGTCGCCGGCACGCTGGTCAACGCGATCGCGGTCAAGTGGGGTGGCGGTTTCTTCGCCCCCCAGGGCGTCGAGTACGAACTCCTCATCGCCCTGTCCGCGGTGGCCCTCGCCCTGACCGGCCCCGGCCGGAGCGCCGTGGACCGGCTGCTGCCCGGACTGCGCTCGCACCGCGTCACCCACGGCGTCGCCGCGGTCGTGCTCGGCGCCGTCGTGGCCGGTGTCACGCTGCTGCTGCGTCACTGACGCCGGGCTCCGGACGACGGGCCGGCAGGCCGTGCGGCCATGCCCGGCCTGTCGTCCGGCCTGTCGTCCGGGCCGCTGTCCGAGCTGTGGATCTCATTTGACATTAGAGAGCCTTATAGAAGATAAAGGTGACGCTTTGGCCATCAATTCACGCGCCGTGACATCTGCGGCGTGATGCCGACGAACGCTGCGCGAATGAGTCCTGACATGTCCCACCCCATCACCGACCAGCCCACAGCCGACCCCGCGGGGGAGTGGGACGCATGGCGGTCCGAGCGCCATCGCGCCCTCACCTCGCCGACGGGCAACCTCGCCCTCGTCGAGACCCGCTGGCTGCCGGCCGGTGAGCGCCCGGACGCCGAGGCCGCGCGCGCGGGGCAGCCGCACACGGTGACCGTCACCACGCTCCAGCGCACCGACCTCGTCACCGGCGAGCCCGAGCACGGCCTGCGGTTCTGGGACGCCGACTCGCCCGCCGTCCGCCACTTCGACCGGGTCGACGTGTTCCCCTACGACCCGGCCTGGGTGCTCGAGGCGACCTACACGCCCGTGTCCGGCGCCCGGCGCGTGGCCTTCGAACACATCCGGGACAACGGCGGCACCCGCGACCTCGTCGTCCCCGGCGACATCACGCTCACCGTCGACGGCCGTGCCTACACCCTCGGTGCCTTCGACGACGACGGCACCCTGCTGCTCGTCTTCGGCGACCCCACCAACGGTGACACCACCTACGGCGCCGGCCGCTTCCTCTTCGTACAGCGCACCGAGGACGACGACCGCGTCCTGCTGGACTTCAACCGCGCCTTCGTGCCGCCCTGTGGCTTCTCCGATCAGTACAACTGTCCGATGCCGCCGCGGCAGAACCGTTTCCACCTGCCCGTCGAGGCCGGTGAGAAGCTCCCCGTCTTCCGCGGCGGCTTCCCCGCACAGCACTGATCACCCGTAGCCTCCCGCACCACAGCACGAAAGCGCCCTCACTCATGAACAGCAAGAAGACGTCCCTGTACGCCACCGCCACCGCGGCCACCCTCGCCCTGACCCTGACCGCCTGCGGCGGCTCCGGCTCGGGCGGCAGCGCCTCGGGCGGCGCCTGGAACAAGGACGCCACCGTCAACATCGGCTCCCTCTACGAGCCGCAGAACCTCGACAACACCGCGGGCGGCGGCCAGGGCGTCACCGAGGCCCTCAACGGCAACGTCTACGAAGGGCTGTTCAAGCTCACCGACGACGGCAAGGTCGAGAAGCTGCTCGCCACGGACTACAAGGTGAGCGGTGACGGACTCACCTACACCTTCACCCTGCGTGACGGCGTGAAGTTCCACAGCGGCAAGGCCCTCACCAGCGAAGACGTCAAGTACAGCCTGGAGAAGGTCATCGCGGACGACTCCCAGTCCGCCCGCAAGAGCAACCTTCAGGTCATCAAGGACATCGCCACCCCGGACGCGAAGACCGTCAAGGTCACGCTGTCCAAGAAGTCGATCTCCTTCGTCTACAACCTCTCCTACGTCTGGATCATCAACTCCCAGGCGAAGAACCTGAAGACGACCGAGGACGGCACCGGCCCCTACCAGCTCGGCAAGTGGACCCGCGGCTCCGCCCTGAGCCTGGACCGGTTCGCCGGCTACTGGGGCCAGGCCGCGGCGAACAAGACGGCCGTCTTCCACTACTACAAGGACGCGACCGCCCTCAACAACGCGCTGCTGACCAACGCCGTCGACGTGGTCACCAGCGAGCAGTCGCCCGACGCCCTCGACCAGTTCAAGAGCAACCAGAACTACAAGGTCAACGACGGCGACTCCACCACCAAGCTGCTGCTCGCCTTCAACGACAAGGCCAAGCCCTTCACCGACGTCAAGGTGCGCCAGGCCGTGTCCTCCGCCATCGACGACAAGAAGCTGCTCGAGTCGGTCTGGGGCGGCTACGGCAAGCTCATCGGCTCGATGGTGCCGCCCACCGACCCCTGGTACGAGGACCTCACCAAGGTCAACGACTACGACCCCGCGCGCGCCAAGAAGCTGCTCGACGAGGCCGGGTACGCCAAGGGCTTCAGCTTCACCCTCGACACCCCGAACTACGACCCGCACCCCACCGCCGCGACCTTCATCAAGTCCGAGCTGGCCAAGGTCGGCATCACCGTCAAGATCAACACGATCACGCCGGACGAGTGGTACACGAAGGTCTACAAGAACCACGACTTCTCGGCCACGCTCCAGGAGCACGTCAACGACCGCGACCTCGTCTGGTACGGCAACCCCGACTTCTACTGGGGCTACGACAACAAGCAGGTCACCCAGTGGGTGAACCAGGCCGAAGAGGCCTCCACCACGGCCCAGCAGACCGAGCTGCTGAAGAAGGTCAACCGCAAGACCGCCGAGGACGCGGCCAGCGACTGGCTGTACCTGTACCCGCAGATCGTCGTCGCGAGCAGCAAGCTGTCCGGCTACCCGCTCAACGGCCTCAACTCGCAGTTCTACGCATACGACATCAAGAAGAAGGGCTGATGGCCCGCTACCTCCTGCGCCGCCTCGCCTTCCTGCTGGTGTCGCTGGCCCTGGCGAGCGTGGTGCTGTTCGTCCTGCTGCGGATGCTGCCCGGCGACCCGGCCAACGCACTCACCGCGGTGGGTGCGAGCCCGGAGCAGATCGCCGCGGCACGGCACTCCATCGGGTCCGACAGGCCGCTGCCCGAGCAGTTCGTCCACTGGCTCGGGCAGTTGGCGAGCGGCGACCTCGGCACCTCCTTCGTCAGTTCGCTGCCGGTCGGACCCGAGGTCGCCTCCCGGCTGAGCGTCACCGTGCCGCTGACCCTGGCCGCGTTCGTCCTCGCCGTCGTCCTCGCCGTGCCCGCCGGGTTCGTCGCGGCGCACAAGCGGCACACCTGGTACGGCGCACTGCTCAGCGGCGTGTCCCAACTGGGCATCGCCGTCCCGGTGTTCTGGCTCGGCATGATCCTCATCGCCGTGTT
The DNA here is from genome assembly GCF_042896885.1 of Streptomyces sp. NPDC001231. Lineage (NCBI taxonomy): Bacteria > Bacillati > Actinomycetota > Actinomycetes > Kitasatosporales > Streptomycetaceae > Streptomyces > Streptomyces sp. NPDC001231. The sequence continues at coordinate 161,619 of NZ_JBIAXS010000019.1, read as the reverse complement.
CGCGCTGAACGCCGGCTGGCTCCCGTCCGGCGGCTTCCCGCCGGACGGCTGGTCCGAGCCCGCCGAGGCGATCCGCTCCCTCGTCCTGCCGGTAGCCACCATCGCCCTGGTGATGAGCGCGTCCCTGATCCGCTACGTCCGCTCCGCCACCCTCGACGTCCTCGGCAGCGACTACCTGCGCACCGCCCGCGCCCTGGGCTCGTCCTTCGGCGGGGCGATGTGGCGGCACGGCCTGCGCAACGCCTCCGTACCGGTCATCTCCATCCTCGGCATCGAACTCGCCTCGACCCTGCTCGGCGCGGTCGTCGTGGAATCGGTGTACGCGCTCCCCGGCCTCGGCTCCATGCTCGCCACCGCCATCGGCCAGCACGACTACCCCGTCATCCAGGGCGTGCTGTTCGTCTCCACCCTCGCCGTGCTGCTCATCGGCTTCGTCGCCGATCTCGTCCAGCGGATCATCGACCCGCGCCTGCGCGGCCGGCTCTCCGGAGGTGCCCGATGACCCAGGCAGACACGCTGCCCACCGTCCGGCCGGAGGAGAAGTCACCGAGCCGGCGCCGGTCCCGGCGCTCCGCCACGCTCGTCGTCGGCTGCGTCCTGGCCGGCCTCATCGCACTTCTCGCCCTCATCTCCCTGTTCTGGCTGCCCTACCCCGCCGACGACACCTCCGGCGGGCGGCTGGCCGGCCCCGGGAACGGACATCTGCTGGGCACCGACAAGCTCGGGCGCGACCTGTTCACCCAGGTGATGACCGGCTCGCGGATCGCCGTCGAGGCGGGCCTCGGGTCGGTCCTCGTCGCCGCCGCGATCGGCGTCACCCTCGGTGTGCTCGCCGCGTTCGCTCAGGGCTGGCTCGACGACACGCTCTCGGCGTTCCTCGACATCCTCATCGCCTTCCCGACGCTGCTGCTCGCGATGCTCATCGTCGCCGCCCGCTCGGCGACCCTCGGCTCGGCCGTCCTCGCCATCGGCCTGGCGCAGAGCGCGGTCGTCGCCCGGCTGGTGCGCATCCTCGTCAAACGCGTGCTGGCGCAGGACTACATCACCGCGGCCCGCACCTCCGGCACATCCTGGCCGAGGACCGTCGTCGGCCATGTGCTGCCCAACATCTGGCCCACCCTCGTGGTCAACCTCGCCCTCCAGTTCGGGCTCGCCGTACTGGCCGAGGCCGGACTGTCCTACCTCGGGCTCGGCGCACCCCCGCCGAACGCTTCGTGGGGCCGGATGCTCCAGGAGGCCCAGGCCACCTTCACCACCGCCCCGGCGGGCGCGCTCGCCCCCGGCATCCTGCTCGTCCTGCTCGTCATCGGTGTCAACCTCATCGCCGACGGCCTGCGCGACACCCTCGACCCGGCCACCCGCCGGAGGCGCGCGTGAACCTCCTCGACGTACGCGGGCTGACCGTCCGCACCGGTGACGGCCGCACCCTGGTCGACGACCTGTCCTTCACCGTGGCCGGCGGCGAACGCCTCGGCCTCATCGGCGAGTCCGGCTCCGGCAAGTCCCTGACCACGCTGGCCGTGCTCGGACTGCTGCCCGACGGTATGACCGCCGCCGGCAGCGTCGAACTCGCCGGCACCCAGGTCGTCGGCGCCCCCGAGAAGCGGCTCACCTCGCTGCGCGGCCGGGACGCGGCCGTCGTCTTCCAGGAGCCGCTCACCGCGCTCGACCCGCTGATGCGCGTGGGCCGCCAGATCGCCGAACCCCTCCGCAGGCGCACCGGCCTGAAGGGCAAGGACCTTCAGCGCGCCGTGGCGGACACGCTCGCACAGGTCCGGCTGCCCGATCCGGAGCGCATCGCCCGCGCGTTCCCGCACGAGATCTCCGGTGGGCAGCGCCAGCGCGTGGCCCTCGCCATGGCCCTGGCCTGCGAACCGAAACTGCTCATCGCCGACGAGCCGACCACCGCCCTGGACGTGGCCGTGCAGGCGGAGATGCTGGAGCTCGTCGACACACTGGTCCGGGAACGGGACATGGCGGTGCTGTTCGTCAGTCACGACCTCGCCGTGGTGGCCAAGGTGACCGACCGCGCCCTGGTGCTGAAGGACGGGCGGGCCGTGGAGGAGGGACCGGTCGGGGCCATCGTCGGCGCGCCCCGCGAGGAGTACACCAAGGCCCTCGTCGCCAGCGCCCGGCGGCTGGAATCCGCCCTGGACCTGAGGAGCGCGCGATGACCCCCGTACTCGAACTGTCCGGCGTCGCGCTGCGCTACCGGGGAAGCACGGGCAACGTGGTCGAGGACGTCTCCTTCGCGGTCGAGGCCGGACACAGTCTCGCGCTCGTCGGCGAGTCCGGAGCCGGCAAGACCACGCTGCTGCGGCTGCTGCTGGGCCTCGCCCGCCCCACGGCCGGCCAGGTCCGCTTCGACGGCGCCGACCTGTCCCCGCGGGACCGGGAACAGATGCGCCGCTTCCGGCGCGGCGTCCAGTGCGTCTTCCAGGACCCCTACTCCTCGCTCGACCCGCGCCGCCGCGTAGGCGCCACCGTGGCCGAGCCGCTGCTCTCCCTCGGCATCGACAGCCGCGCCACGGTCCGGCCGAAGGTGGCCGCGGCCCTGGAACGGGTCGGGCTGCCGGCCGACGCGGCGGACCGCTATCCGCACGAGTTCTCCGGCGGCCAGCGCCAGCGCATCGCCATCGCCCGCGCCACCGTCTGCTCCCCGCGGGTCCTGCTGGCCGACGAACCCGTGAGCGCGCTCGACGTGACCACCCGGGTGAAGGTCGTCGACCTGCTGGCCGAACTCAAGCAGGAGCAGGGGCTGACGCTCGTGATGGTCTCCCACGACCTGTCGGTCGTCGCCTCACTGTGTGAGCGCACCGCCGTCCTGGAACGCGGCCGTGTGGTCGAACACGGCGACACCGCCCAGGTCCTGGGCCGGCCCCAGCACCCGTACACCCGCCGCCTGCTCGACAGCGTGCCGCGACTGCCGGCCTGAACCACCGCCACACCGCCACACCGCCCGGCGCGGGCCCCCGACCGCGCCGGGCTCTGGCCGTTTCCGGCCGACCCGAACCCGCAACGCGCGGCCGGTGTGGGCCCTCGGCCGTACCGGCCGTTCCGGGCCCCGTCCGTGCCGGCTATGGGCTGTTCCGGGTGGTCCGGCTGTCCCGGCCGGCCTGAACCGCCGTCGCGCCGCCTGGCACGGGCCCCGCCTGTGTCGGGCGCCTGCCCGTGTCGCGCCTCTGCTCGTGCTGGGCGCCTGGGTGTTTCGGGCCTGGCTCGTGTGGGTTACTGGGTGTTCCGGGCGGTTTGGCTGTCTCGGTCGGTCCGATTCGCCGTCGTGCCGCCTGGTGCGGGCCTCTGCCCGTGTCGGGCGCCTGCCCGTGTGG
>NZ_JBIAXS010000019.1:0-158191 GCF_042896885.1 Streptomyces sp. NPDC001231 | reverse complement strand
GGGCCTCTGCTCGTGCTGGGCGCCTGGGTGTTTCGGGCCTGGCTCGTGTGGGTTACTGGGTGTTCCGGGCGGTTCGGCTGTCCCGGTCGGTCCGATTCGCCGTCGTGCCGCCTGGTGCGGGCCTCTGCCCGTGTCGGGCGCCTGCCCGTGTGGGGCCTCTGCTCGTGCTGGGCGCCTGGGTGTTTCGGGCCTGGCTCGTGTGGGTTACTGGGTGTTCCGGGCGGTTCGGCTGTCCCGGTCGGTCCGAGTCGCCGTCGCGCCGCCTGGCGCGGGTCCCTGGTCGTTCCGGGTGTCCGGTCGACCCGAATCCCGTCACGCCGCTCAGCGCGGGCGCCCGGCGGTGCCGGGTGTGCGCGCCGCCGCGGGCCCGCGGTTGTCCAGGGGCCCCGCGCCGTCCCGGCCTCCCGGGTCCTCCCGGGCTTGCTCTCCGGCTTACCGCGCCGGTGTGTCGTACTCCGGTGTGACGGTGAGCAGTTCGGACACGTCCGAGCCGACCGGCACCTCCCGCGGCGCCGTGCCGCGGCGGAAGAGGCGCGCGTCGTTCTCGCCGCCGACCGTGGCGCGGGTTCCGGCCACGCGCAGCCAGGAGCCCTCGCGCAGGCCGAGCACCGGTACGTCGTTCTCCTCGAGGAACTCCGTCAGGCGCTCCTCGCGGGTCTCCCCCTTGTGCGTGGAGCGCGGGTCGGGGTCCAGGTAGTGCGGATTGATCTGGAACGGGACCAGTCCCAGGGCCTCGAAGGACGGGGGCTTGACGATCGGCATGTCGTTGGTGGTGCGCAGCGTGGGCGCGGCCATGTTGGTGCCCGCGCTGGCGCCCATGTAGGGCAGCCCGTCCCCGACCGCCTTGATCAGCGCGTCCCGCAGACCCGTCCGGTACAGGGCGGTCAGCAGCCGGAAGGAGTTGCCGCCGCCGACGAACACGGCGTCCGCCTCGGCGAGCCGGCCGACCGGGTCACCGTCCTCGTGCACACCGTGCACGTCGATGCCGGCCCCGGCGAGCGCGTCGCGCACCTTGGCCGTGTAGGCGTCGTGGTCGGCGAGCGCGTACGGCACGAACGCGAGCCGTGCCCGGGCCGGCAGGAACGCGGTCACGGTGTCGAGGGCGTGTTCCAGGTAACCGCGGCCGTGCTGGGTCGAGTTGGACAGAAGAAGCAGGTTCAAGGGGTGTTCCTCACCATGGGTTCGTTGCGTCAGGCCGTGCGGGTGCGCGGGCGGTGATGGTGCTGGGGCGGGTGCGTCAGCCGCTGCTCCAGCAGGCGGGCCGCCTTGCGGAGCGCGTCGAGCCGGTCCTCGGGGCCGTCCGGGAAACGCTCCCTGGCGGCCCCCAGGCTGAGGCTGCCGTAGGGCTCGGCACCGAGGAAGACCGGCACGGCGACGGTGCCGATGCCGGCGTCGTACTCGCCGACCGTCCATGCGTAGCCCTGCGCCCTGACCTGGCGGAACTCGCGTTCCAACTGGTCGGGGTCGGTGACCGTGCGCTCGGTGAAACGGGCCATGGGGCGGCCGCGGAAGAGCCGGTGGCGCTGCTCGTCGGGCAGGAACGCGTAGTACGACTTGCTGGTCGCCCCCGCGTGCGCCGGGTACAGCTCGCCGACGAGAGGGTAGTACCGCAGCGGCCCCTCCTCGCCCTCGACCGCCGCCACGCACCGCATGTGGAAGCTGTCGGGCAGACAGAACAGGACCGTGTCCCCGGTCGCCGCGCGCAGTTCCTGAAGGACCGGTTCCGCGAGCAGTTCCAGCGAGCCGGAGCGCTCCCAGAGGCGGCCCAGCCGCAGGGCGGCGGGACCGATCCGGTAGCGGCGGGTCGCCGGATCGGACACCAGGAAGCCGCGCCCGGCCAGGGTGGACAGCAGCCGCTGTGCGACGGAGGTGTCCCAGCCGAACTCGGTGGCGACCTCCGTCACCCCCCAGTCGGGCCGGGTGCGCTCGAACGCGAGCAGCACCAGCAGGGCGCGGTCGACGGTCTGCAGTGCCCCGGCCGGGGTCTTCCGGTCGACGGGGATGTCAGGCACGGCAACTCCTCTCCGCATGACGTCCGCATGGACGTCCGTCCGCCCATCTCGCCATTCAGACCTGAATTGCAGATAACGGGAAATAGTTGCGAAGAAGGTTAACGGATCCCGAATCTTCTGTCAGCACCGCCTCAGGTGCGGATCAGGAGAAGCTGCCCATGTTGAAGTACGTCCTGGACATCGTGGATCTGCTGGACGATCCCGATGCCGACGGCAAGCGAGTCGCCGCCTACCTCGACTCCGTGGCGGGCCCCGCCGGCTCCGGCGCCCAGGTCACCACCGTCACCGGTGAGCGGGGCTCCACGGACTTCGTCCTCGTGCGCGTGGCCGGCGGCACCGGCCGCAGCCGCGGTGGCGCCTCGCGCACCCTCGGCGTGGTCGGACGGCTCGGTGGTGTGGGTGCCCGTCCGGAGATCACCGGCCTGGTCTCCGACGCGGACGGCGCGATCGCCGCCATCGCCACCGCCGCCAAGCTGCTGGACATGCGCCGCCGCGGCGACGTGCTCGACGGCGACGTGATCGTGGCCACCCACATCTGCCCGAACGCCCCGACCGCACCGCACGACCCGGTGCCGTTCATGGACTCGCCTGTCGACATCGCGACCATGAACCGGCACGAGGTCACGGACGAGATGGAGGCGGTGCTCTCCATCGACACCACCAAGGGCAACCGGATCATCAACCACAAGGGCCTGGCCCTGTCGCCCACCGTCAAGGAGGGCTGGGTGCTCAAGGTCGCCGAGCAGCTGGGGGAGCTGCTGGCGGTGGTCACCGGTGAGCCGTTGGTCACGTACCCGGTGACCACGCAGGACATCACCCCGTACGGTAACGGTGTACACCACATCAATTCGATCCTTCAGCCGGCCACGGCGACGTCCGCCCCGGTCGTCGGCCTCGCGGTCACCTCGGCCGCGGCGGTGCCCGGCTGCCAGACGGGCGCGAGCCACGAGACCGACATCGCGGCCGCCGCCCGGTTCGCCGTCGAGACCGCCAAGGCCTACGGCGGCGGACGCCTGGACTTCCACGACGACGTGGAGTTCGACCAGCTCGTGTCCCGTTACGGCTCGCTGGCGCACCTGCAGACCCTCGGCCGCGCACCCAGGGAGTCGTGATCATGGCCGCTCACAAGAACACCGCCACCGCCCCGGACACCGCCGGCCACAGAGACCTGGGCAGCGACGACTACGCCCTCGCCCGCGTCCCGCGCGACGAACGGCTCGGCTTCTGGACGATGCTGCTCCAGTGGCTCGCCCAGTCGGGGTCGATCTCGCAGTTCACGCTCGGCGCCACGATCGGCGTCGGAATGTCCTTCGGCAACGCCTTCCTCGCCTTCACTCTCGGCGCCGTGATCCTGGAAGTCGTGATCTTCGCGATCGGCCTGGCCGGGATGCGCGAGGGCCTCGCGACCCCCCTGCTGACCCGCTGGGTCGGCTTCGGCCGCAACGGCTCCGCGTTGGTCAGCCTCGTCATCGCCATCAGCCTCGTCGGCTGGTTCGGGGTGCAGAACACGATCTTCGGCAACAGCGTCTCCGCGCTGGTCGGCGGCCCCTCGTGGCTGTGGTGCGTCGTCGCGGGACTGGCCATCACCGTGCTGGTCGTCTTCGGCTTCCGGTACATGGCGGTCTTCGCGAAGATCGTCACCCCGCTGTTCTTCGCGATGGTCGCCTGGTCCGTCACCGACGCCCTGACCGAGCACTCGATCTCCGACCTCATCCACTCGCCGGCCCCCGGCCCCGCGGTCCCGCTGTCGGTCGCCGCGACCGCCATCGCGGGCGGCTTCATGACCGGCGCGATCGTCGCGCCCGAGATGACCCGCTACAACAAGAAGGGCGCGCACGTCTTCGTGCAGAGCGCCTCCTCCATGATCCTGTCCGAGTACATCGTCGGCATGACCGGCGTCCTCCTCGGCCACATGGTGGGCAGCAACCAGGTCTCCCAGATCGTGCTCTCCACCTCCGGCGTCTTCGGTGTGCTGGTCGTCCTGATGTCCACGGCGAAGATCAACGACTGGAACCTGTACGGCTCCTCGCTGGGCGTCGTGAACTTCTTCCAGGTCGTCTTCCGCAAGCGTCTGAGCCGCGGCGCGGTCACCATCGTCCTCGGCCTCGTCGGCACCCTGCTGTCCGCGGTCGGCATCATGACCCACTTCACCGACTTCCTGACGGTGCTCGGCGTGGCCATCCCGCCGGTCGGCGGCATCATCGTCGCCGAGTACTGGGTGGTGCGCCGCATGCGCGGACCGCTCGACGCCACCCGCGAGACGCAGACCCTGCCCGCCACCTCACCGGTCTGGGTGCCGATGTCCCTGGTCATCTGGGCCGCGGCGTTCTGCGTCGGCAAGTTCTACGACGGCGGGATCCCCGCACTCAACTCCCTGCTGACCGCGTTCGTCCTCTACTGCGTGCTCGGGCTCGCCGGCTGGGTCAGGACGTACGGCACCACCACCCTCGACGACGAGCCCGCCGACGGCACCGGGCAGGCCCCGGCCGCCACCGGCACGGCCCCCGTAGGAGCGTCATGAGCACCACCCCCGCACTCGTCGCCGCCTCCGAGGAGGCGCAGCGCGAGGTCATCGAACTGTGCGCGGAGCTGATCCGCTTCGACACCTCCAACCCCACCAGCGACGAGCGGGCCTGCGCGGACCGCGTCGTCGAGCTGCTGGCCGAGGCCGGCATCACCTCGGAGCTGGTGGAGAGCGCGCCCGGCCGCGCCAACGTCGTCGCCCGCATCACCGGCGGCGATCCGGACCGCGGGGCCCTGCTCGTCCACGGCCACCTGGACGTCGTACCGGCCGACCCGGACGAGTGGCAGGTCCCGCCGTTCTCCGGCGAGATCCGCGACGGCTACCTGTGGGGCCGGGGCGCCATCGACATGAAGGACACGGTGGCGGTCATGCTGGCCACCGCCCGGCACTTCGCCCGCACCGGCACCCGGCCGTCCCGCGACATCGTCCTGGCCTTCCTCGCCGACGAGGAGGCGGGCGGCAGATACGGTGCGCACTGGCTGGTCGAGCACCGGCCCGAGCTGTTCGCCGGAGTCACCGAGGCGATCGGCGAGGGCGGCGGGTTCAGCTACGCGCTCGACGACACCCGGCGGCTGTACCCGATCGAGAACGCCCAGCGCGGTATGGCCTGGATGGAACTGACGGCCACCGGCCGCGCGGGCCACGGCTCCTCGCCCAACGACGAGAACGCGGTCACCGACCTCGCCGAATCGCTCACCCGCATCGGCCGCCACACCTTCCCGATCCGCCTGATCGAACCGGTGCGCGCGCTGCTCGCCGAGGCCGCCCGGCTCCAGGGCGTCGACATCGACTTCGACGCCGAGGACCTTGACAAGGAACTCGCCAAGCTCGGTCCGGTCGCCGACTTCATGCAGGTGGTGCTGCGCAACTCCGCCAACCCCACCATGTTCTCGGCGGGTTACCAGACGAACGTGATCCCGGGCCGGGCCACCGCCCGCGTCGACGGCCGCTTCCTGCCCGGCCACGAGCAGGAACTCGTCGACACCGTCGACGCGTTGCTCCTGCCGTCGGTCGCCCGGCAGTGGGTCAACCACGACATCGCCATGGAGACCTCCTTCGACGGCCCCCTCGTCGATGCGATGTGCGCGGCCGTACGCGCGGAGGACCCCGACGGCCATCCGGTGCCGTACTGCAACCCGGGCGGCACCGACGCGAAGGCCTTCACGAAGCTCGGCATCCGCTGCTTCGGCTTCAAGGGCCTGAAACTGCCCCACGACCTGGACTACGGCCGCCTCTTCCACGGAGTGGACGAACGAGTCCCCCTCGAAGGCCTCCGCTTCGGCGTCCGGGTGATGACCCGCCTGTGGCAGAACTGCTGACCGCTGCCCTCGCCCTCACCTCCGCGCCGCCCGCAGGGGTGAGGGCACTCAGCCGGCCGGTGTGCCCTGGTGGAAGTACATGCGCCAGCCTGTCTCCGTCAGTCGCCACAGGGAGCTTCGCCATACGCGGCGGCCCTGGTTGTCGGCGAAGTACTTGAGTTGGACGAGACCTGGGGCAAGGACGGCTCCGGACATCTCGCTGACCTTGACCGGAGACTCGGGGGAGACGGAGCCGCCGCTCGTCACCGCGAGGATCGACTCCACGTCCCACCGGCGTCCGGAGGCCCCGATCTCGGTGAACTCCGGGTCAAGCAGCTCCAGGACGCGGTCCGGGGAGGCGCGCACCTCGGGATCGAGAAGCCGCAACTCTCCGTCGATGGCCGCCTGTACGGCCTGTTCCCGCTCGTCACTCGTCATGCGGGAATCCTATGCGCGGGCCCCGCCGGGAGTGAACTCCCGGCGGGGCCCGCGTGTTCAACGCGCTTCCGCAGCCACCGGTTTGGGGATGAGGAACGACGTCACGACGGCGAGGGCCATGATGACCGCACCCGTGATCATGGCGGTCGTGTAGTCGCCGGTCGACGCCGGGTCCGCGGGCGCGGCCGCGGTCTTGACCGCGTACAGCACCGCGAAGCTCAGACCGGCGCCGAGGTTGAACGCACCCGCGTTCAGACCGGGCAGGAACCCGGGGTTCTCACGCGGGGACAGCACGATGCCGAGCCCGTTGAGCACGATGTTCCCGATCCCGGCATAGGTGATCCCCACCAGGATGGACGCCGTCAGCAGCAGGGCGCGCGAATGGCCGTGCAGCGTGAGGATCATCAGCACGACGGTCGCCGCGGCCCCGATGAGCCCGATCCGCAGGATCCGGCCGTATCCGAAGGTGGCGGCCAGCCGGCCCGCGATCGGGCCCATGGCCAGTCCGGCCAGGGCGTACGGCGTGAGGGTCCACCACGCGGACTGCTGCGCGGACATGCCCAGTCCGGCCTGCGCGTCCTCGGCGAACGCCGGGATCAGCCCGTTCATGACGGCGAACACACCCGTCATGGTGAGCACCGTGGTCAGCAGGAGCGCCCATGTGGAGCGCTGCCGCAGATGGCGCGTGGCGACCAGGGGGTGCCCGCTGCGGTCCTCGGTGCGCCAGAACAGCGCGAAGGCGGCCGCGGCGACGACGACGAGCAGGGCGATCAGCGGCCAGTTGGCCGCGGCGAGCTTGCCGGCCTCGTTCAGCGCGACGAGCAGTGAGCCGACCGAGACCACGAGGAGCACGACGCCGGGCCAGTCCATGCGTGCCGCGATCGGCGCCCTGGACTCGCGGGTCATCAGAACGACCATTCCCGTGGCGACCGCCGCCACGACGGCCATCGCCCAGAAGACCGACTGGAACCCGTGGTGGTCGGAGAGGTAGCCGCCCGCGAGGGAGTCGACACCGGCGACTCCGCCGTTGAAGGCGGTGATCACACCGAGCAGGGTGCCGTAGCGCTTGGGCTCGGACACCTCCTCCCGCAGCATGATCAGGCACAGCGGGACGACCGGGCCGCACACGCCCTGGATGACACGCCCGGCGAACAGGACCGGGACGTTGTGCGCGAACGCTGCGACGACACATCCGACGGCCATCAGGGCCAGCATGCCGGCGAGGACCTTGCGGCGGCCGATGACATCGCCCAGCCGTGGCAGGAACAGCGAGAACAGGGCCGCGGAGGTGAAGAACGCGGTCTGGGTGAGCCCGATCTCGGCTGAGGTGGCGTGGAGAGCGCCCTCCATGCTCTTCAGCGCCGGGCTGATCATGCTGGCGTTGAGCTGGAAGGCCACACAAGCGGCGAGCAGCGCGGTCAGCAGCACACCGATCCGGACGGGGGAGCCCTGCCCCGAGCCTGGCGGTCTGTCGGTTGTGGAAACGCTGGGAACGGTCATGCCTGGACGTCGCCGATCCGCTCGAGGGCGTCCACCACCAGGTTCCAGAACCGCTCGTGGTCGAGCTTCACCGCGACCTGGGTGTGGCAGTCGTCCGGGGCGGGCGCCCGGAAGTCCGCCACGGTCATGCCGAGGGTCAGGGTGCCGGTGAGCTCGATGTCCACCGGGGCCTTGCGCACCGTCATGACCTCCGGGTCGATGACGTAGGCGACCGCGCAGGGGTCGTGCACGGGCGGGAACTCGAAGCCCTGGGCCTGCTCGTACATCGCGCCGAAGAAGTCCAGCAGCTCCAGGACGAACTTGGCGGGCGCGGTGCCGACCGCGGCGATCTTCTCGGTGACGGCGGGCGTCGCGAGCGCCTGGTGCGTGAGGTCGAGACCGACCATGGTGACCGGCCAGCTCTCGTTGAAGACGATGTGCGCGGCCTCGGGGTCGATCTTGATGTTGAACTCGGCGACCGCGCTCCAGTTGCCCTCGTGGTAGCCGCCGCCCATCAGGACGACCTCGCGGACGCGCGAGGCGATGCGCGGCTCCTTGCGGACCGCCATGGCGATGTTGGTCAGACCGGCGGTCGGCACGATCGTGATCTCGCCCGGCTCGTGCGACATGACCGTGTCGATGATCAGGTCGACCGCGTGGCGGCGGTCCAGCTCCAGGGTCGGCTCGGGCAGCACGGGTCCGTCGAGCCCGGACTCGCCGTGGATGTCCGGCGCCGTCTCGATGGCGCGCACCAGAGGCCTGGGGCAACCCGCGGCGAAGGGCACCCCGGTGATCCCGGCGATGCGGGCCACGGACAGGGCGTTGCGGGTCACCTTCTCCAGAGTCTGGTTCCCGACCACGGTCGTGACGGCCACGAGCTCGATCTCGGGATTGCCGTGCGCCAGAAGCATGGCGATGGCGTCGTCGTGCCCCGGGTCGCAGTCGAGGATGATCTTTCTGGCCAACGGAGAGCCCCTTTGCTCGCTTACCTTTGGTGAAACCGATCTCCGGGGACGCCCAGGGGCGGACGCGTCCGGAGGGCGCCGAGTGGTCCGGCGCCTCGGGAGACGTTAGGGAAAACGTTCTCCCGAACATTCGCCCATTCCTCGCCGATGTGTCAATGGCGGTTACATCTTTCTTTCACCTCGCCCTGCTCGGTGGCGGCCTGCGACGGAAGGGGCGGGTGATAACGTTCTCCGGCATCGGTGCTGGTCGGTGCTGGAGGCCCCTGTGCCGACCAGGAAACCGAACCGGCAGAAGGGGGCGGAGTACGGTGACCGAGGTGACATTGCGCGACGTGGCTCGCGCGTCGGGCTGCTCCGTCGCCACGGTGTCCCGCGTGCTGGCCGGCACGCGCCCGGTGGGAGCGGAGACGGCACGCCGTGTGCGGGCCGCGGCCGAAAGCCTCGGCTACCGCCCCAACCAGGTCGCCCGCGCCCTGCGCAGCCGCTCCACCGGCACCATCGGCCTGGTGCTGCCGCAGATCACGAACCCCTTCTTCCCCTCCCTCGTACGTGAGGTGGAGCACGCCCTGCACGCCGGGGGCCGCGCCCTGCTGCTCGCCGACTGCGACGACGACCCGCGGACCGAGGCGGCCCGGATCACCGCCCTGCTGGACCGGCAGGTGGACGCGCTGCTGGTCATCCCTGTCGATGAGACACACAGCCGCGAGGCCGTCGAACTCGCCGCGGCCCGCGTCCCGTTGGTCCTGCTCGACCGCTCCTGCGGTCCCGGCGTCGCCGACTCGGTGGCCGTCGACAACGCCGCCGGCATGGCCCTCGTCCTGGAGCACCTGGCCCGCACCGGGCGCCGCCGGTTCTGCTTCCTCGGCGCCGCCGGGACCGCCTCGACCGCCGTCGAACGGCGCATGGCCTACGCGGCGGGCGTCGCCGCCCTGGACCCGACGGCACCCGACCGCACCGAACTCGGCGACTTCTCCGTGGAGTGGGGGCGTGCAGCGGTCGAGCGGATCTGGCCGGCCCGCCCGGACGCCGTCATCTGCGCCAACGACCTCATCGCGGTCGGAGCGGTGCAACGCCTCGGACAACTCGGCGTCGACGTGCCCGGCGAGGTCGCCGTCACCGGCTTCGACGACATCCCCATGGCGAGCCTCGCCGAACCGAACCTGACCACGGTCCGCCAGCCCGCCGCCCAGGTCGCGGCCGAGGCGCTCCGGCTCCTCGACCAGCGGCTCGCCGACGGGGGAGCCGAGGCGTACCGGTCCGTCCGCCTCTCACCCGAACTCGTCGTACGCGCCTCCAGCGCTCCCCGCGCCATCGCGCCCACGACCATCCCCGGCAGCAGAACCCCAGAGGAACACCAGTGATCGCAGTCGTCGGAAGCCTCAACCTCGATCTCGTCACACCCGTTCCCCGGCATCCGGTGCCGGGGGAGACAGTGCTGGGCGGGGACATCGTCGAGCACCCCGGCGGCAAGGGGGCCAACCAGGCGGTCGCCGCGGCCCGGCTCGGCGGACGGGTCGCCCTGATCGGTCGCGTCGGCGAGGACGACGCGGCCGACGTGATGGCCGCCGCGGTGCGCGCCGAGGGCGTCGACACCGCGCACCTGTCCCGTACCCCCGGAGTGCCCACCGGGCGCGCGCTGATCGCCGTCAACCCGTCGGGCGAGAACTCGATCATCGTCAGCCCCGGCGCCAACTCCCGCCTGACCGCGGCCGACTGCCGGGCCGCCGCCGACGTGCTGAACCGGGCCAAGGTCACCGTCCTCCAGCAGGAGGTCCCCGACGAGGCCAACCACGCGGCCGCCGAGCTGGCCGGAGGCATCGTCGTGCACAACCCCGCACCCGCCGTCGAGGGCGCCGTCCCGCCCCGCCACGTCGACGTACTGGTCCCCAACCGCACCGAACTGGCCGCCCTCACCGGCACCCCGGTCCCGGAGACGATCGACGAGGTCGCCGCCGCCGCGGGCAAACTGAGCGGACCGGGCGCGGTCATCGTCACCCTCGGCGGTGACGGCGTGCTGCTCCTCGAGGGCACCGCGCGGCTGCACATCCCGGCCTTCGCGGTCCAGCCGGTGGACACCACGGCGGCCGGTGACTGCTTCTGCGGCGCGCTCGCCGTAGCCCTGGCCGAGGGCCGCACCCTGGAACAGGCCGTCCGTTGGGCCTGCGCCGCGGCGGCACTCAGCACCATCCGCCCCGGCGCCCAGCCATCGCTGCCCCACCGCGACGAGGTGGAGGCATTCCTCAAGCGCTGAGGACCTTCGGTGATCGAGGGCTTGTCGTGGCGGAATACCCGCCCTCGACGCGACTGCCAGGGGTCTGACAGCCGACACGGACGTCGACCGGCTGCGCTCCGATCTCCTCGCTGCCGTCGCACAAGCGGCGGGCCGGTTGGCGGAGTTGCTGCGACCAGGCCGCTACGTCGGCGAGTTGTCGGAGCTCCAGGACAAACGGTTGGGCCACTGGGAGGCGCTGGCGGTACTGCTCGCCGAGCGAGGGCCCTCACCGGAACTGCATGCCGCGCGCGCCGGAGTGCGCGCAGCCTCCGCCGACCGCCCCTTGGCCGCCCGAAGCATCGACGCCCTCATCAAGCGGGCACCGGCGACTGCACGCCGAGTCGGCGGGCGTGCCTGGGATATTGCGTTGTGGGACCAGGAACAGCCCCGTAGGGTCCCGGCATGTCCCTACGTGTACGTATGCGTCAAGCCCTGCCGGAAGCGATGCGCGCCCGCGACAAGGCCGCGGTGAGCGCCCTGCGCGCGACACTCGCCGCCTTGGACAATGCGGAGGCGGTGCCCGTGGGCGAGACCGAGACACGTGGCCTGGCCCTGGAGCAGTCACCGGTCGGTGCCGGTGCCACCGAGGCCGTGCGACGCGAGCTGAGCGAGAGCGGCGTGGCGGACATCGTGCGTGCCGAGGCCACCGAACGACTCGAAGCCGCAGCGCAGTTGACCACCCCCGCCCACGCCGACCGAGCCGCCCGACTCCGCGAGGAAGCCTCCGTACTGCTCCGCTTCCTGGACGGCCACGGCACCGCGTAGCACGGGGCGGACCCGTCGTGACCAAGGCTCGAAGATCGACCGCATCGGGACGATGACCGCCCTGTCAGGTCAGGTCAGGCAGAGCACGCACCGGACGCCGCTCCTTGACTTGCTTGCCTGCCGCGACACTAGCCACCGCCGCGGATCATCGCCATCAGCGCCCGGTGGGTATCGGCGTCGGCGGCCGCGACGAGTCCGCGGCCCGCCGGCCCGATCGGAGCGCCGTCGATCCCGGTGACCACGCAGCCGCCGGCCCGGCACAGAGCGATGCCGGCGGCGAAATGCACGCTCCCGGACAGGTCCCCGCCGTCGGTGACGTACGCCGCGCGCTTGCCGGCGGCGACCCAGGCCAACGCGAGCGTCGTGGAGACGACCCGCGGCCGGAACAGCTCGACGAACCCGGGGCGGGCCAGCAGGTCCACGGCCCGGAAGCCGGGCGCGCTCGGGAACGGCGGGTCCAGGTTGACGTCCACCAGCCGGGTCGCGGACGTGGGCGTCAGCGGCGCGGAGGCCCCATCCCGCCGCACCCAGGCGGTCTCGCCGCTGGTGAAGAAGACCTCGCCGCTGAACGGATCGGCCACCGCCGCCGCCCCGTCGCGCAGCGCCACGTTGACGGCGACCAGCATGTTGCCGACGGCGTGGTTCAGCGTGCCGCACAACGGATCCACCAACCACTGACGCGCGGCGTCGGAAGCGCCCTGCTGTCCGCTCTCCTCACCGAGCACCGCGTCATCCGGCCGGGCGGCCCGGAGGACGGCGAGGATCGCCTTTTCGGCCTCCACATCGGCGGCCGTGGCGAAGTCCCCGGCACCCTTGTCGATGCGGGCGAGCGGTCGGCCGTACAAGGTGCGCACCACGTCCGCGCCCGCACGTGCCGCAGCGACGGCAACCCCGGCATCATCAAGTCCCGCGTACGAGTCGATCACGCCCTGCAGAGTAGTCGAGACCGGGAACAGCCCCGCCGATTCACCGGCACCGGTCGCCCACCGCGGGCAGGAACGCAGGAACCGCCTCCGTGAACGCCTCCGGCGCCGCATCGTGGATCAGGTGTCCGACCGGGATGGTGACCACGCTTCCGTCGGGGACGCGGCGGGCGAGCTCGGCGATGCCGTCCTGGGGGACATGACTGTGCGGACCGCCGGCCGGCACGAGGGTCTCGGCGGTGATCCGGCCGAATCGCTCCAGTCACCGGGGGTTCGGGTGGCCGATCCGACGTCTGACGGCCGGCGCCATCTCCCAGTCGAAGGCCAGTGCTCGGTGGGTGGACGACGGCGACCGGGGGTGTTGATCGAGTTGACGCTGTCGGGGGCGGGCGGCGACGGTGTTCGGCCGGGAGTTTCCGGGATGACCAGGGCGCCCCGGCGGGGGAGGGGTCGCTCCTGTGTGCGGTCCGTGTCACCCCGGCGGTCCCGTATCCCATCGGAGACATCGGGTAGGCCCCCTCTGTGGGCCAGGGCGGTGCCGGCACTCGCCCCGCAGCGGAATGAGTGCAAACTCGGCGAAATCGCCATCCGCCCGTCGGGCACAGTGATCCGGATTCCAGGGCCCTTTCGGTAAAGGACGACTCTGGAACGGGAGATATGACCCACACGGATCGCAGGGCATCGGCCGGTGCAGCCACGCGACCGCGGAACGAGGGGGCGGTCACAGAGGAAGTGCTGGTGCCGCAGGCGTCCCCTGCGGCACGGGTGATCGTCGCCGGCAAGGGCACCGGAAGAGACCGGCTCGCCGCACTGGACGGGCTGCGGTTCCTGGCGGCGCTGTCGGTGGTGCTCTTCCACTTCGTCGGCCAGACCCCGGAGGCGATGAAGGGCATCTGGGGGCGCCCCTACCAGAGCGTCTTCCCGGAGCTGCACGGCTATTTCGCCTTCGGGCGGCTCGGCGTCGACCTGTTCTTCCTGATCAGCGGCTTCGTCATCTGCATGAGCGCGTGGGGGCGCACACCGCGTGACTTCTTCATCTCACGCGTCACCCGCCTGTACCCGATGTACTGGATCGCCATCGCGGTGTCGGCGTGCGTCATCTACTTCGCCGACACGCCCTTCGGGCACCCGCACCCGCGCGTCCTGCTGGCGAACTTCACGATGCTGCAGACCCCGCTCGGTGTGCCCAACCTGGACCCGGTCTACTGGACCCTCTGGCCGGAGCTCTGCTTCTACCTCACGTTCGCGGTCGTGGTGTGGAAGGGCCTCACCTACCAGCGCGTGGTGATCTTCTGCGGGTTGTGGACGGTCGCCGCGGTACTCGCGCCCGCCGCCCACATCCCGCTGCTCACGCTCGTGGTCAACCCGACGTCGGCCCCGTACTTCATCGCGGGCATGGCCTTCCACCTCATGTACCGGTACCGGCCGACACCTCTGCTGTGGGGCATCGTCGCCATGTCGTGGCTGCTGGCGCTGCACTTCCTGCTGGCCCCCACCGGTGGCCGCAACAACTGGGAGACCTGGTCGCCGTGGCGCGGCTGGCTGGTCCTGGCGGTCACGGTCTTCTTCCTGATGGTCGGCGCCATCGCGCTCGGCTGGACCCGCCGGCTTCGCTGGCGCGGGCTGACCGTCATGGGCACGATGACCTTCCCGCTGTACCTGCTGCACGACACGCTCGGAATGACCGTCGCGCACCACTTCGGCGACCGGGCCGATCCCCTGCTCCTGGTCGGGGTCACGGTCGCCGCGCTGGTCGTGCTGTCCTATCTCGTGCACCGGTTCGTGGAGCGCCCGATGGTGCTGGCCATGCGACGTTCGCTGAAGACCGCCGCGTTCGCCCTGGAGCCGCCGACTCGGCGCCGCTGAGCGACTCGGCTACATCTGCTGTCCACCCGGGGCGCCCGCGGTCGCGGCGCCGTCGGTCTGCCGGAGTTCGGCGAGCAGTTCGTTCTGGCCGGCCAGGAGCTCGGTGAGGATGCGGCGGGCCGCGCGCAGCAGTTCGGCGACATCGCCGCCGGCGAGGGCGTAACGGACCGTGGATCCTTCCCGGATGGACACGACGATGCCGGAGCGTCGCAGCACGGCCAGTTGCTGCGAGAGGCTGGACGGCTCGATCTCGATGTCGGCGAGCAGATCACGTACGGGCACGGGACCGTGCTGGAGCAGCTCCAGGACCCGGATGCGCACGGGGTGTCCGAGCATGCGGAAGAACTCCGCCTTGGCCTGGTAGAGGGGGACTTGCATGAGTGCGTGCTCCCTGCCGCATCGGGAATGGTCCAAGGACGCGGTGGCGCCCCGGAGGGCGCCACGCGGAAACGTGCCTTGCAGAGCAGATCCTTCTCGCCCCGGGCCGCGTGCAACCACGAGTTGGAATCATGCTGATGTGGTGACTTGAAGAAGTTTTCACATCATGGGCGCACGTCGGCCCGGGGCGCGGAAAGACCTAGACCTCGAGCTGTTCCTCGACGCGCTTGAGCTGGTGGCGGGCCATCGCCAGATTCGAACGGGACTTGTCCAGGACCAGATAGAGGAACAGGCCGTTGCCGTTGCGCCCGGTGACCAGGCGGATCAGGTGGTACTGGTCGCCGAGCGTGATCAGCACGTCCTGGATCTGACTGTTCAGGCCCAACTGCTCCATGGTGCGGACCTTGGCGCGGATGACGTCCGTGTTCCCCGCCGCGGCGATGGTCAGATCCAGGTCCTTGCCTCCGCCCAGGGTTCCCAGGGCCATTCCGCTGGTGTAGTCGACGACCGCCGCGCCCAGCGCCCCCTCGACCCCGGTCATCATTTCCTTCAGCGACACTTCCACACTCGCCACGGTGCCTCCCCTTGATCGTCGGCTGAGTCCGGACGGCCCGGGCCGACCGGTGATCGCACCGTAGGCGCGCAGCCCGGGAGTTCGAGGAGAGGTCTTCAAGACTGACGTCCATTGATCGAAGCGTGTCGTATACGAACACTTCGGCGACTGCAACTGACTTTTAGCTTCTCTGTACCCATGCGTGCCGGAGGTCAGGGGACGCGCAGGGCCAGGATGGCGATGTCGTCGTGCTGGTCGTCGCTCAACCGGGTGAGCAGCTCGTCGCGGAAGACCGTCAGCGGTTCCCGGGCCAGCGCGGCCGCGTGCTGGCGCAGCCGGGTGAGGCCGCGGCCGATGTCCTCGCCGGGGCGTTCGATGAGGCCGTCGGTGTAGAAGAGCAGAGTGCCTCCGGGAGGCAGGGCGACCGCCGCGGTCTCGCGCTCGAGCGCGGGGTCGACTCCCAGCACGGGGGCGTGCCCTTCCTCCAGCAGGAGAGTGCGGCCGTCGGGCTGGGCGAGCAGCGGCGGAAGGTGGCCGGCGTTGCTCATGAGCAGCCGCCACGGCGCGTCGGGGGGCGTCTCGATGCGGGCGATGACGGCCGTGACGAGTTCGATGCTGGTCAGGCCCTGCATGACCCGGTCCAGGCGGTTCATCACTCCGGCCGGGTCGTCCCCGCTGTCGTAGGCGAGCGCGCGCAGCATGTTGCGCAACTGGCCCATGCGGACCGCGGCCGCCAGGTCGTGGCCGACCACGTCCCCGATCGCGAGGATCACCGAGCCGTCGGGGAGTGGGAAGGCGTCGTACCAGTCGCCGCCGACCTCGGCCCGCTCGCGGGCGGCCACGTAGCGGGTGGCGAGCTGGAGGTGCCCGAGCCCGGTCAGGTCGGGCAGGAGGGAGAGCTGGAGCTGCTCCGCGGTGTGCTGTTGCAGCGCGTACAGGCGCGCGTTGTCCAGCGCGAGGCCCGCGCGGTGTCCCAGGTCGGCGGCGAGAACCTGCTCCTGCTCGTCGAAGGGAACGGCCGGGGCGCGGCGGACGAAGGTGAGCGCCCCGAGGGCCTCCCGCCGTACGCCCATGGGCACGATCAACGCGGTCTCGGCGCCCAGCATGCGGTAGAGGGCCCACTGGGCGGCGTGCAGGGAGTCGTCCGGATCGGGCATGTCGAAGTCGGTGACCATCATCGGGCCCGCACCGCGCAGCACCTTCGCCAGGGCGGCGGCCGAGTCGTCCGGCCCGGGCAGGAACCCGCCGGGCAGTACCCGCAGCACCCGTTCCGCGTCCCGGTCCGTGACGGTGAGACGGCGCAGCCCGTTTCCCTCGACCATGTCGACGACGCAGGCGTCGGCCAGATGCGGAACCACCACCCGGGCCAGGCGGCGCAGCGACTCCTCCGCGTCCAGGCCCGAGGCCAGTGCGCGGCTCGCCTCGGCGAGCAGACGCAGACGGGCCGCAGCGACCTCCGGCGTGGATCCCGCCTTCGGTTCCGTCGACGGTGAGGGTTTCCGCTTCATCACGTTCCTTCCCTGTGCGCCTGTTGTCATACTCTGTCATCCGTCGCCGGGGGTGCTGCGCCGTCCGGTGCGGTGAAGGCTCGCGAGCGGTTCGCCGTAGATGTCCGGTGGAAGCGTCGAAACTTTCGCTTTTTCCTAAACGGCCGGAACTTCCCGTTGCGTGGCGCCGCAGGCGCCCACAGGTTTCGTCGGTTTCCCCTCATCCGCCCCCTTTGCTGGCCCTGTCGAGCGCCGACGGCAGTGCCGGAATGGCCAAACTGGGGCGGCCCACTTCCCGGGTGTTGTCATGAACCAACCCCGTTCCTACGCTTGGGAGCGCTCCCAATGCTGGCCGTGACGACCCGCGTTCCGCGCAACATTCGAAGCGGGAACCCCAAGTTTCCTCCGGTCGCCGTCCCCGCGGCGGCACTCCGTCGTGCCGGCCGGGCAGGGTCCGTCCCCCGTCGATCGCGCACCTTCCTCTGGAGGTCCCCAATGCGCTTCCATCGGTACCGATATCGGCCCCGGGTGTGGGCGGCCGCCGCCCTGGTGGCCGCCGCGAGCCTGATCACGCCCTCGCTCACCGCGCAGGCGGGCGCCGCCGACCGGCAGGTCGTCGCCGCGCAGGTGCAAGCCGGCGGCGAGGACGACGGCGCGGACTGCGCAGTGCCCAACCCGGGCTCCCCGGCGGCCAGTTCCATGCTTCCCGATCCCTTCAAGAGGCTGAACGGTACGCGCATCTCCGCCACATCCGACTGGCGGTGCCGCCGGGCGGAGATCAGAGATCTGGCGCAGAGATCCGTCTACGGCCAGAAACCCGCGAGACCCGCCGGTGTCACGGGCACGGTGTCGGCGAGCAGCATCACCGTGAACGTGTCGGACCAGGGCAGGAGCGCGAGCTTCTCGGCGAGCGTGAGCCTGCCGAGTGGCTCGGGACCCTTCCCGGCCGTCATCGTGCTGGGCGGGCTCGGCGCGGACACGGCCACCATCAAGGCCTCCGGTGTCGCCGTCATCAACTACGACCCCTACACGGTGGGGAAGGAGGGCACCGCGCGGAACAACAAGCAGGGCGCCTTCTACAGCGTGTACGGCTCGTCCAGCAGCACGGGCCTGCTGATGGCCTGGTCCTGGGGCGTGAGCCGGATCATCGACGTCATCGAGCAGTCGGGCGGCAACATCCTCAAGGCGAGCGCGACCGGCGTCACGGGATGCTCGCGGTTCGGCAAGGGTGCCATCGTGGCCGGCGCGTTCGACCAGCGCGTCGCGCTGACCATGCCGATCGAGTCCGGGAGCGGCGGCGTTCCCATCCTCCGCGGTATTCCGGGGGAGAACGGCGCCCAGCCGCTGAGCAGCGCCTACTCGGAACAGCCCTGGCTGGGCGACGCGTTCAGCTCCTACACGGGCAACCCGAACTCGCTGCCGGTGGACACCCACGAGATCCTGGGCATGGTCGCGCCGCGCGGGCTGTTCGTCATGGAGAACCCGTACGTCGACTGGCTTGCCGCCAGGTCGGGCAGCGTGGCGGCGCTGGGCGCGGCCGAGGTCTACAAGGCGCTCGGCGCGGGGAGCAACATCAGCTACTGGTCCGACGTCCAGGACGGGACCCACTGCGCCGTCAGGTCCGAGTGGAAGACACCTTTGCAGCAGAACATCCAGAAGTTCCTGCTGGGCACGGGAAGCGGCTCCGGCGTGTTCAGGATCGCCCCCGGCAAGTCCGGCAACCTGTCCACGTGGCGGGACTGGCAGACCCCGACCCTGACCGACGGCGGAGGCGGCAACGGCGGTGACCCGGGCGGCGGCACGGGAGGCGACCCGGGCGGTGACCCGGGTGGCGGTGGCACCAACGGCACCTGCACCGCCGCCTACCGCAACGTCAACAGCTGGCCCGGTGGCTTCCAGGGCGAGGTGACCATCCGCAACAACGGCACCAGCACGCTCAACGGCTGGACCGTCGGCATGAGCCTGGCCTCCGGTCAGTCCATCAGCAGTCTCTGGGACGGGGTGAACACCGGGACCAGCGGATCCGTCACGGTGCGCAACAGCGCGTACAACGGCACCCTCGCGTACAACGGCACCGTCACCTTCGGCTTCACCGCCACCGGCAACTCCAGCCCGGCGCCGGGAAACATCACCTGCAAGAGCCCCTGAATCCCGCTGCGCTCTGATTCAGGAGTACCACCGGGTCAGCCGGCACCTGGACGACACCGGCCGGCCCGATCCAAAGCCCTCTGCGGGGGTGCCCATCATGGCAAGCCGGCACCCACGCACTTCCTACGGCAATGGGTTACTCCATGCGGGTGATTACGGTGAATTGCCTCCTGTCACTCGATCGGACGTGTGGGTCACTGAGAGTGCGACACCGGCGGAGGCACGCTGGTGACCATCACCGGTACCGACCTCTCCAACATCAGCGCGGTGCTGTTCGGCACAGGGCCCGCCGCGAGCGTCACCGACGTCTCACCGACCCAGGTCACCGCGGTCTCCCCCTCGGGGGCGGGCTCGGTCGGGGTCACCCTGACCACCCCGGGAGGGACGAGCAACCCGGTGTCGTTCTTGACGGCCCTGGTCACGGCGGTGCGGCACGGCCGGGCCCTGATGCGGCACCGGCCGAGCCGGCTCGGTTCGTGACCGTGAAGTGAGCGGGCGCGGGGCCAGGCCGAGTCGTCCGGGTTCGCCGCGAGGGAGCTGCTATGGCGGACGGCGCGCGAGGATGGAAGAGAGGACGGATGAAGAGACACATCCAGACACATCCATACCGGCTCACATACCGGCTCACAGGAGAGGAGGAGTGGGGATGGTTACGGCAGCCGAGACCGTGCTCGAGCCCACCGAGCGTGTCCGGGCCCAGAAGAAGATGTCGGACGCTGGACTGACCACGCTCGAGCCCGCGGCACGCGTGCGGGCCCAGAAGGGGCAGTACGGGAGCCGGAGCACGCGAGTGTTCACTGAGCGTACGCAAGCCCGGAACGGGACCGGTGAGGCTCACCCTGACGGGGGTGTCCACCTGCGCACTCGCATGTTCCGCGCCCCGGTTCCGATCCCGTACCTCAGCCTGGAGAACGTGCCCACCCGGGACCTGGTCTTCTACGGGGGCCTGGGAGCCCTCGCTGTCGCGGGGGCCCTTGAGTGGCCGGTCGCCCTGGCCGTCGGAGGAGCCACCTGGCTCGTGCGCAGCAGGCGGAAGGAAGGGCGCTGAACGCGGTGGAGCCAGTGGGCGGTGCCCGGCAGCGCGAGGCTGTCGGGCGCTCCCAGTGACACCGCCCGATCCTCAGTCCACGGGAACGAGGGTCAGGTAGGCCATGCCCAGGACGCCGCGATAACCCCGCAGCCACATGCCGCGGTGGCGGTCGACGCGGTCGCGGGTCTCCTTCGCCAGGGGATGACCGGGATGGGCTGCGAGCCATTCCTCGACGTCGGACTGGTAGGCGGACTCGAATTCCTCCCATTCGTCGTCGTTCGCGGTCTCGATCCACGCCGGACGGAACCCCGCGGCGACGGCGAGGTCGACGAGGTCGGCGACGTGGTGGAACTCGGAGGCGGACGCGTCAGGCCACATGGCCGCCAACTCGCCCGGAGCAGGCGGGCGTTGCCAGAACCCCTCACCGAGCAGAACACGGCCGCCCGGGGTGACCAGACGCCGAAGGGCGTGCAGGGCGGCCGTGGTGTGCTCGGGGGGCCGGGCCTCGCTGAGGGCGTGACTGGCGCTGAGGCAGAGTACGAGGTCCGCGGGGCCTCGGGCGGTGTCGACGGCGGACTCCTCGACGAAGCGGGCACGCTCGGCCAGCCCGCGGCTTTCGGCGTTGGCACGCCCGCGGGCGAGGTCCACCTCGTTCAGGTCGACACCGACTCCGGTCGCTGCGGGCATCGCCTCGAGAAGGCGGAGCATGAGCTCGCCCCAGCCGCAGCCGATGTCGAGCACGGTGGCCGGGGCTGTCGGACCGGCCGGGGAGGTGAGCCGCCGGATCATCCTGGCGGCCCGATCCTCGGAGAGCGGGCCGTGGAAGGTGAGCCGGGTCAGCCGTGGCGGGGCAGTGATGTCATCCATGATCCTGAACGGTAGGGAGGACACGACGGCCGGCGAAACCTGTTTTTTTCCCGCGCCGGTGCCGAGGTGGGCGGTCGCCGGCCGCCTCGCCCGGCCGGCGTCCGGGCCGACGTCACGGGCTCGTGAGGATGACGAGCTGCTGGGTCGCCCTGGTCATGGCGACATAGCGGTCGATCGCTCCTTCGACGCCCTCGCCGAACGTCTCCGGGTCGACGAGGACGACCAGGTCGAATTCGAGTCCCTTGGACAGTTCCGGGGTGAGCGACCGGACGCGAGCCGTGCTCGGGAGAGCCGGATCGCCGATGACGCAGGCGATCCCGTCGGCATGAGCGGCGAGCCAGGTGTCGAGGAGCGAGCGCAGGTCTGCGGTGGATCCGTGCACGACGGGGACGCCGCCGCTGCGGACGGAGGTCGGCACGTTGGCATCCGGGAGCACGGCCCGGATGACCGGCTCGGCTTCCGCCATGATCTCTTCCGGCGTCCGGTAGTTGATGCTCAGGGACGCCAGGTCGATCCGTTCGAGCCCGATCCGTTCGAGCCGTTCCCGCCACGACTCCCTGAACCCGCGCCTGGCCTGGGCACGATCCCCGACGACGGTGAAGCTCCGGGACGGACACCGCAGCAGCAGCATCTGCCACTCCGCGTCGGTCAGTTCCTGAGCCTCGTCGACGACGATGTGCGCGAACGGGCCGGCGAGCTGGTCCGGGTCGGCGACGGACAGTTCGGACTCGTCCACCAGGCTGACCTCGGCGTCCTCACCGCGCAGCATCGTGACCAGGCCCTCGCCGTCGTCCCCGTCGGCCCCGGAGTCGGCCGCGGCGGCGATCAGGTTGTCGACGACCTGCGCCATGCGCTCGCGTTGGGCGGCGATGACGGCCTCGTGCCGGGCCTTGCGCCGTGACGTCTCCGGGTCACCGAGGCGCTGCCGCGCCGCGTCCAGCAGCGGCAGGTCGGACACCGTCCAGGCCTGGGCGTCCGGGCGCTGGAGCTTCTCGACGTCGCCGGGGCCGAGCCAGGGAGCGCACATCCGTAGATAGGCGGGCACGGACCACAGATCTCCGACGAGGTCGGCCGCTTCGAGCAGCGGCCAGGCACGGCCGAAAGTCGTTCGCAGTTCCCTGTTCTGCCGCAGCGATCCGCGCAGCAGGTCGTCCGGGGCGTCGCCGTCGTGCTTGTCCACCAGGATCGTGAGCAGTTCCTCCCAGACCTGGTCGCGTGCCTCGTTGTGCGGGGTACCGGGGTCCGCCGCCTCGAACGCGGCGGCCCAGTCGTCGGCGGTCAGCCGGATGTCGGACCAGTGGGTGGAGACCGTCATCCCCTTGGCGGGCGGCTCCTCGTAGAACCTGACGGCCGGCTCGATCGCCTTCACCAGATCCGCGGACGACTTCAGACGGGCCACGTCCGGATCGGCCTCGACCGCCGCCGTGGCCCCTTCGGCGACGAGGTCGCGCAGGGTGCAGGTCCGTACGCCCTCCTCGCCGAGGCTGGGGAGGACGTCGGCGACGTAACCGAGGTAGGGCTGGTGCGGGCCGACGAACAGCAGGCCGCCGCGGCGGTGACCGAGGCGGGGGTCGGAGTGGAGGAGGTAGGCGGCGCGGTGCAGGGCGACGACGGTCTTCCCCGTGCCCGGACCGCCGTCGACGACGAGAGCGCCGCGGGATCCCGCGCGGATGATGGCGTCCTGGTCGGCCTGGATGGTGCCGAGCACGTCGCGCATCCGAGGCGCACGGCTGCTGCCCAGGCTGGCGATGAACGCGGACTGGTCGTCGAGCGCGGCGTGCCCGGCGAAGTCGTCCGCGGTGAACACCTCGTCCCAGTAGTCGCCGATCCGGCCGCGGGTCCAGCGATACCTGCGGCGGCTCGTCAGACCCATCGGGTTGGCGTGGGTGGCTCCGAAGAACGGCTCAGCCGCGGGGGAGCGCCAGTCGAGCAGCAGCCGGCGGCCCGTGCTGTCGGTGAGGCCGAGCCGGCCGACGTACACGGGCCCGGAGTGGTCCGCGCCGACCATGCGGCCGAGGCACAGGTCCAGGCCGAAGCGGCGCAGTGTGCGCAGGCGAGCGGTCAGCCGGTGGATCTCCAGGTCCCGGTCCAACGCCTGCCGGCCTGTGCCGCCGGGCGCCCTGCGTTCGGCGGCGAGGCGGTCGGACACCTCGGCGATCGACTGCTCGAGGCACTCCGCGATGGCCGCGAAGTGCTGCTCGTCGTCGGCGATCAGTGTCGGGTCGGCCTTGGAGGAGAGGCGGTCGGGAAGGTCGAAAGCGCTGGTGGTGAGGGGGTTCATGGTCTTCGGTTCCGATCTGGGGTCGCTTGCGACCGTTGCGTGCGGCAAGGTGTCCGGCCCGGCCTGACCTCGGGCCGGCGGGTTGTCGTGTTCCGGGTCCCGGCTCGGCGATCCCGCGTGGCTCACGCGGGCACCGGTGGACTTCTCAGCTGATCGCGTCGAGCAACAGCTTCGCGGCCACCGCCGCTCCGTCGGCGCGGATCATGTCGGCCACGGCGGTCGCGCGTGCGCGGGTACCGGGGGCGAGGGCCGTCCCGAGCGCGGCCGACAGGGACTCGAAGGTCGGAGTCGGACCGTCGTGTGCCGCGCCGATGCCGAGATCCGCCACCCGGCCGGCCCAGTACGGCTGGTCCGCCGCCTGGGGCACCACCACCTGAGGCGCGCCGGCCCGGGTGGCCGTCGTCGTGGTGCCCGCGCCGCCGTGGTGCACGACGGCGGCCACCCGGCCGAACAGCGCCTGCTGGTTGACCTCGCCGACGGCGAAGCAGTCGTCACGGTCGTCGATCAGGGACAGGTCGGCCCAGCCACGGGCCACGACCGCGCGGCGGCCCTGTGCTCGGATCGCGTCGACGGCCGCCTGGGCGACGTCCGTCGAGGTGCGCATGGGCATGCTGCCGAAGCCCACGTACACCGGTGGCGTCCCGGCGTCCAGGAACGCCGTCAACTCCGCCGGGAGCGGGCGCATGTCGGGCAGGATCCACGCACCGGTCTGGACGACGTCGAGGTCCGGCGTCCGCTGCCACGGGTCCAACGCCGGGTCCGTCGCCAGCCACGGCCGGTCGCCGATGACGTAGTCGCGGACGTCGTCCACCGGCGGCAGGCCGATCGACGCGCGGTTCGTGTTGAGCGCCTCACCGAACAGCGAGTTGATGCTCTGGGCGTCCAGGTCCCACAGCTCCCTGTTGTCGGTCACGTCCGGCGGGAACGGACGGCCCGGATACGCCAGCGGTGCGCGGTGCGGCGACGGCAGGGTGAGCTGCTGGAAGGTCACGGACACGGAGCGGATGCCCAGCTTCTCGGCCACCGACAGCGCGCCGGCCGCGGCCGGCATCATGCCGGTCGCCACCACCGCGTCGCATCCCCCGGCCGCCGCGGTGACCGCGTCGAGCTGGCCGGCGATCAGCTCGGCCGCGCGCTGGGGCAGCGACGACGGCGACGGCGCCGCGGTCGTCAGCGCGCGTGCCGACCGGCCGACCGGCACCAGCGGTACGCCGACACCGGCCAACCGCTGTGCGAAGTCCTCGTCCGGTGGCGCGCACACCCGCACCTGCGCGCCGAGTTCCCGCAACCGCACCGCGAGTGCCACCAGCGGTTCGACGTCCCCACGCGATCCATACGTCGACAACAACACACGCACTTCGCGACACCCACCCTCGTTTTCTGGCTTCGGCCGGCGATTCTGCGGCACGACGGGGGCCTTGCCGCAAGCCCCCCAGTGCGCTATACGTTGAGAGTGGAAAGGAGCGGGTGACCTCCTTTCCCTTTCTTTTTGTCCGTCCGATGCCGATGGACGATGCCGGTTTTGCGCATATTGCGTACACCGGCTCCGCTGCGCACGTCGCCGAATCGCCGGGAGCAGGCAGGACGGCACACAGGCCCGCGTCCTGCTGAGGGAGCCTCAGGGGACGCGGGCCGGGGCCGGGTCAGGCCCGGGGGTGGGGTGAGCAGCGGGCGCTGGGCCTTCTTGTGCTGCTCGTAGGCGGCGCGGGCCGCGGTGGTCGACGGCAGCGCGGAGACCTCGGCGACCGGGACGTCCCACCAGGCGTCCGAGTCGGGCGCCGGCACCAGGGGGTCGGTCTCCACGTGGACGACGGTGGTGCGCTCTGCGGCCAGCGCGGTGGCGAGTGCCTCGCGGAAGCCGTCCAGGCCCTGGGCGCGGATGACCGTCCTGGCCCGGTCCGGCGACCCGGCCGCGGCCAGGGTCCTGACGACCGCCGGACAGGCGCTGGGCACGGTGCTCGGCCAGCTCGTCCGCGTTCTCGACCCCTCGGCGATCGTGCTCGGCGGCGGGCTCGGCACCGGCGACGGACCGCTGCACACCGCCCTGCGCGAGGCCTACGCCCACACCACCCGCACCCGCCCCGTGCCGCCGCCCATCCACCGGGCCGCCCTCGGCCCGGACGCCGGCCTGATCGGCGCCGCGGCACTCCCGGCACTCAGAGGGCTCACGGCGTCCCTTTCCTGACGCCGCGTGCCGGCTTCTGACGCCGGCGACAGGCGGGGCGTGGACCGGAACTCCATCGGTCCACGCCCCGCCTTCCGGAGGAAGGAAGCCGCTCAGCAGTAAAGGTTGTTACCGGGGCTCACGCCGAGGATGGAGGCGAAGCGCTGGTAGGCGTCCACGCGGCTCTGCACCTGGGCGGGATTCCTGCCGTCGCACTCCAGGGAGCCGTTGATCGAGCGGATGGTCTGCCCGAAGCCGGCGCCGTTGACCATGGCGGCGTGCGGGGTCATGGTGCCGGGACCCGACTGGGTGTTCCAGTACCACAGGCCGGTCTTCCAGGCCACGGACGCGTCGTTCTGCACCAGCCAGGGGTTGTTGAGCAGGTCGATGCCGAGCGCGTCGCCGGCTGCCTTGTAGTTGAAGTTCCAGCTGAGCTGGATCGGCCCGCGGCCGTAGTAGGCCGCCTGCCCGGCGGGGCAGCCGTACGGCTGGTTCCAGTCGCAGTAGTGGGGGTAGTTGGCGGTGTTCTGCTCCACGACGTAGACCAGGCCGCCCGTCTCGTGATTGACGTTGGCCAGGAACGCGGCCGCCTCCTGCTTCCTGGTCGTGTCGCTGCCCGTACCGGCGAAGCCGGGGTAGGCGCCGAGCGCGGCGGTGAGGCCGCTGTACGTGTAGAAGGAGTTCCGGTTCGGGAACATCTGGTTGAACTGGGCTTCGGAGACGACGAATCCGGACGGGTTGCCGCCGCCGCTCGCGGGAGCGTTCCACTTCTGGTTGGCGCCTCCGGTGCAGGTCCAGATCTGCAGGCGAGTGCCGTTGGCACTGTTGTTGTCCCGGACGTCGAGGCACTTGTTCGCGGCCGGGTTGACGATGTCGCGAGCGCCGGTGACGACCCACTGCTGGTTCGCTCCGCCGGAGCAGTCCCACAGTTGGACGGCCGCGCCGTTGGCCGTGCTGCGGTCGACGACGTCGAGGCACTTGCCGAGCGCCCGCAGGGTTCCGTCGCCGGAGTTGGACCACTTCTGGGCGTTCGTGCCGTTGCAGTCGTAGAGCTGGACGGCCGTGCCGTTGGCGTTGCTCGCGGCGGCGACGTCGACGCACTTGCCCGCGAGGCCGGTGATCTGCCCGTCCGCCGCCCAGGCGGGCGAGACGCCGAACAGAGCGGAGAGGGCGAGAGCGAGCACCGCGCTGACCGTGAGCCTGGCCAGGGGTGAGCGTCTGCGGAGATCGGTACCGGGGTGGGGGGTGGACATGAGGAGTGCTCCTCCTGAGGAAGAGGTGATGGAGTGACGACGTGGCCGCCGGGCTCCGGTGGGGCTCGGGGCGGCCGCGAGGGCGGGGGTCGAGCGCGAGCCGGCCAAGATCGTCGTTGCGACACGAGCACTCAACCCGGCGCTGTCGGAGGGGCCTGACGGCCTGGAATCTAAAGGTCTAAACCAATACGGTCAAGAGCTGTACATGACATCTGGCCGATAATCGAGGGGCGGCCCCGTAAGCCCTGATGCCGTTGCCCCACCAAAATGGCTCGCGCAAGCCGTGGGCCGAGAGGATCCTGAATGCCCCGCCGCCCGAGCGGCCGACCCACTGATCGGACCGGAGCATCGTGGTCCCCAGCCTTGGACGGCAGTTGCTGCGGCGGCTGCGTGGCCGCCTCGAAGTCCTCGGCGTCACGCCGCACCTGCGCGAAGACCGCCTGCCTCTTCGGCCAACGGCGGGTCAACTCCGGCTCGAGGCAGCCGCCATCGAGTCCGGGCGTGTCCGAAACGCCGACGAACTGGCCGTCCTGCTGCTCGCCGTCGACCGCGATGATGACCCGAAGCTGCTTGCCGACACCGGACAGTTCCTGCTCCGGGCAACTCCCCGTTTGTGGCTCATGCTCGACGTGGCGGTACGCCGTGCTTGGTGGCGGGCTCCACGCTGGTCGGCGGCCGCGGTACAACGGCTGGTCCAAGGTGAACCCTCACCGCTGGGGCTCACGGTCGCCGCGTTCCACTCCGACGGCCATGTCCGTGAGGCGGCCGTCGCGTGTCTGGCCGAACTCGACGACACGCCGGCGGTGCCCGCACTGGCGCTGCGGGCCTCGGACTGGGTGCCGCAGGTCCGTGACCGTGCCCGCGCGGCGCTCGAGCGCCGCCTCGCCGAGCCCTCCGGTGCGGCGTTGGTCGCGGCCGCGGCCGTCGCCCTGGCCCTGCGGGACCGGCGCGAGGGCCGCTGGCTGGCCGAACGCGTCGAAGCCGTCATGCGAGAAGGCCCGGACGAGCTGCTGACCGCCCTCCTCGCCACTCCGGACCGGCTCACCCGCCGCACCGCGCACCTGACCGCGCTCGGCGCCGGCCGGCTCGACCTGGAGCAGATGCTCCACGCCGCCGAACACGACGACGACCTGCCCACCCGGATCCGCTGCGCCGAAGCCGCGGTGAAAGCCGCGGTCGCGGCCGGAACCGTCGACCGCGTCCGCCCCCTGATGTCCAGCGGCACCGCGAGGGTTCGCGCAGAGGCCGTGCACGTGCTGGCCCGGGAGGGCGACATCACCCCTGCCACCGCCGCGCTCGCCGACCGCAACCCGATCGTGCGGGCGGTCGCTCAGGCGGCACTGCGCCGCGCCGGATCCGACCCGGCGGAGCAGTACCGGCGCATCATCACGGCGTCCCGCCCCGAGCCGGGAGCCATCGCCGGCCTCGGTGAGACGGGGACCGCTGACGACGCCGTCCTCGTCGCGGCCTGGCTGGAACACCCGCGGCCTCGCGCACGAGCGGAGGCTGTGCGCGCACTGCGCCGTCTGGGCACGGCCGACCCGGAGCCCCTCTTCGCGATGCTCACCGACCCGTCCGGAGCGGTGACCCGGCAGGTCACCATCGCACTGCGCCCCTGGACGTCCCGCCTCGACCTGCTGCGCCTCCGCCAACTCCTCACCGCGGGCAACCCGCAGCACATCCGCATGGCCGCCTACCGTTTGCTCCACGAACGGGACACCTGGACTCGACTGCTCGTCGACCTCGAACTCGTCGCCGACCCGTCACCCCCGATGCGCAACCGCGCCCGTGGCGACATCGCGACCTGGCTCGCGCGTGAAGCCGTCACGACGTACTCGATGCCGCAGGGCCGCACGCTCGACGCGCTCCGTGAGCAACTGCTCGCCGCCGAAGGCGTGCTCGGCCCGGACCGGGTGCGCCTGCTGCGCTTCCACCTTGGGCTCGGAGGTTCGTCAACCACCTGAGCTCCTAAGCCGGTTCGCCATCGCTGGCCCGCCTGATAAACCACTTGCCCGGCGGACCGCCGCTCAGGATCATGCACTCGGTGAGCGACATACCCGAGCGGTGGAGTCAGGCCAGCGTCTACCCCGACATGTGGGCGGACCCCGACGAGGACCCCCGTAACAATGACAAACCCAGTCCCGATGGCGAGTTGGCGACCTTGCTGGACTACCTGACGGGCTATCGGCTGACCCTGCGGATGAAGTGCGAGGGACTGAACCCGGAGCAACTGGCACGCCGGTCGGTGCCGCCGTCGACCATGTCCTTGCTGGGACTGGTCCGCCACCTTGCCGAGGTGGAGCGGGACTGGCGCAACTGGATCGTGCCGGGGGACCCGGCGCCGAAGCTGTACGGAGCGGATGACGGCGACTTCGAGGGAGCCGTCGGGGAACAGGGTCTGGTGGACAGCGCGCTCACCGATCTGGCCCGTGAACAGGCGGCGACCGACGCGGTGTTGGGCGAGTACGCCGATCTGGGTGCGAGGGTGGGCCGCGACCGCAACTCTGTCCGGGAGCTGTGGGTCCACCGGATCGAGGAGTACGCCCGCCACTGCGGGCACGCTGATCTGCTGCGCGAGCGCATCGACGGCCGGGTGGGGCAGTAGCGCGCGTCTTACGTGGCGTCAGCCGGGGCGACAGCGCGGTCCGCGCGGCGCAGTTCCCCGGCTGTCAGCGCGGCATAGGCGCCGCCGAGGCAGAGCACGCCCGGCACGGCGAGCATGATGCGCTGATCGCTCTCCAGCACATCCTCGTAGCGGCGCCGGGAGACCTCGACCACACCGCGCGCATCGGGCGACGTATCGAAGGCGACGTAACGGCCGTCCCTGATCTCGGCTGATTGCAGGTTGGTTTCCGTCAGTGTGTCGAGCACCAACAGAACCGCACCGCCCACGATCAACGCCCCAAGTGCCATCTGCGCTGTGCCCGGCAGGCACCGGAAGGCCAGCCACACCGCGTCCTTGGCCGCACGCGTCAGGGCCAGTCGCGCCAGAGCGGAGACACAGGTCGAGAAGGTGGAAGCGAAGATCGCGGCCTCCCACCAACTCGCGCCCGGCAGCGGCAAGGTCCCGGGCAGCCATGTGAGCGCGGCCAGCGAGAGGAGCGCGGCGCCCAGCCCGGCCGCAACACCACCATGCAGTTTGAAGGTCCACCCCATGCTTCACAGCGTGTCACAGAGATGAAGTCACACCGGCTCGCGCCTGGGGCGTAGGAGCCGGTGCGGCGGCTTTGGCCCTGCCCGTGCGTGCGGCAGGCACTTACCTGTCAGGTCATCGCCCCCAGCGCACCCACCTGCCAGGATCGCCGGGTGTAACAGAGCCCGACCGGCCGGAAGGACGACATGCCCGCTTACGCCATAGCTCACTTGCAAGAGGTCGCTCCGCACCCGGAGATCGCCGAGTACATCGAGCGCATCTCCGCCACCTTCGAGCCGTACGGTGGCCGTTTCCTCGTGCACGCCGCGCGGCACGAGGTGAAGGAGGGCAACTGGCCCGGGCGCGTCGTGGTGATCTCCTTCCCCGGGATCGCCGAGGCGCGGGCCTGGTGGGACTCGCCCGCGTACCAGGAGATCGCACCGCTGCGCTCCCGGCACATCGACGGCGACATCATCCTGGTGCCAGGCGTCCCCGAGGACTACGACCCGGCCGGCGCCGCGAAGGCGATGCGGGAGGCGCTGCCCGCCGGGTAGCTCTCGGATTCGGGCACGCCTTGACAGTCCGGCCCCGTCACCCGCAGGATCACTCCGTGAACCTGTCAGACAGCCAGACAGGTGGTCCGGGGCCGCGGCGCGTCAGCGCCATGGAAGCGGTGCTCGGCCACCTTCGCGGCGCCATCGAGCGCGGTGACTACGCCATCGGCGACAAGCTCCCCTCGGAGGCGGAGCTGTGCCGCACCCTGGAGATCAGCCGGCCCGTGCTGCGGGAGGCCCTGCGGGCCCTGCAGACGATGGGGCTCACGGTGTCCAGGACCGGCAAGGGCACCTTCGTCGTCGCCAACGCCGTCGAGGACCCCACCTTCGGCGACTACGCGGCCAGCGACCTCCTGGAGGTCCGCCGCCACGTCGAGATCCCGGTCGCCGGGTACGCGGCGCGGCGCCGCACCGCGGAGAACCTCGACCACCTGGCCCACCTCCTGGACCGGATGGAGCAGGAGACGGACACCACTGCCTGGGTCGCGATGGACACCGTCTTCCACCTGGCCGTGGCCGAAGCCGCCCAGAACCCGGTCTTCCGCCGGGTGATCGAGGAGATCCGGGACGCGCTGGCCCGCCAGTCCGCCTTCCTCAACGAACTCGGCGGCCGACGCGAGCAGTCCAACCGCGAGCACCGGGCGATCGTCGAGGCGCTGATCGACGGTTCCGAGCACGACGCGGTGCAGGCCATGACCCACCATCTCGACCGCGTCGAGACGACCCTCACCGAGATCATGCGCCCGAGCCGCACGGACGCCCCCACGGAAGACGGACCCGAGGCATGAACCAGGCAGTGATGTACGGAAGTTCGGTGGCCGGGGCTCCTGCGGTCCGGGAGCCCCTGCACGTCCCCGTCGCCCACCTCGTCCGCGGCGGGGTCGTCGAGGGCATCCACTACGGCTCGGTCGTCGTCCTCGGCGCCGACGGAGCCGTGGAGCTGCAACTCGGCGACATCGAGGCCGCCTTCTACCCGCGCTCGGCGCTCAAGCCGGTACAGGCGGTGGCGATGCTCCGGGCCGGGCTGCCGCTCGACGGGGAACTGCTGTCGCTGACCGCGGCCAGCCACTCCGGGGAGGAGCGGCACCTGGCCGGCACCCGGCGCATCCTGGAGCTGGCCGGAGTCACCGAGGACGACCTGCGCAACGTCCCCGACCTGCCGTACGACCCGGTCGTCCGTGACGCCTGGGTGCGCGAGGGGCGGCTGCCGTCCCGGCTCGCGCAGAACTGCTCCGGCAAGCACGCGGCCATGCTCTACACCTGCCGCCTCAACGGCTGGCCGCTGGAGGACTACCTCGACCCGGGCCACCCGTTGCAGCGGGCCGTCGCCGAGACCGTAGAGGACCTCACCGGGCAGGCGATCGCCCGCGTGACCGTCGACGGCTGCGGAGCGCCCCTGTTCGCCGTCTCGCTGCACGGGCTCGCGCGCGCCGCGGCCCGCATCACCACCGCGCCGGCCGGCACCCCCGAGGCGCGGGTGGCGGACGCCATGCGCGAGCACGCCGAGACGGCCTCCGGGTCCGGTCGCGACGTCGCGGCGCTGATGCGCGCCGTGCCCGGGTTGCTCGCCAAGGACGGCTTCGAGGGCGTCCAGGTCGCCGCGCTGCCGGACGGCAGGGCCGTCGCCGTGAAGATCGCCGACGGAGCGAACCGGGCGCGCGTCCCGGTCGCCGCCGCGGCCCTCGCCCGGGCCGGGGTCGACCCGGCCGCGCTCGCCGAGTTCGCCGGGGAGCCTCTGCTCGGCGGCGGCCGACCGGTCGGCAGCGTCCGCCCCGCCCGCGCGCTCGATCCCGCCCCGGGCTCCGGGCTCCGCTCGGGCGGGGGCGGCCCCCACGCTCAAACGCCCGCCTGACCGCACCGTCCACCTCCGAAAGAGGATCCGCACAGCCATGACCGCCGCAGCCCACCGCAGCGAGCACGACCTGCTCGGCCACCGCGACGTACCCGTCGAGGCGTACTGGGGCATCCACTCCCTGCGCGCCAAGGAGAACTTCCCCATCACGGGGACGCCGATCTCCGCCTACCCGCACCTGATCGACGCCCTCGCCGCCGTCAAGGAGGCCGCCGCCCTCGCCAACGAGGAACTCGGCCTGCTGGAGCCGCGGAAGGCCGCCGCCATCGTCGAGGCATGCCGCGAGATCCGCGACGGCAAGCTGCACGACGAGTTCGTCGTCGACGTCATCCAGGGCGGCGCCGGCACCTCCACCAACATGAACGCCAACGAGGTCGTCGCCAACCGCGCGCTGGAACTGCTCGGCCACGCCAAGGGCGAGTACCAGCACCTGCACCCCAACGAGGACGTCAACCTCGGCCAGTCCACGAACGACGTCTACCCGACCGCCGTCAAGATCGCCACGGTGTTCGCCGTACGCGGCCTGCTCAAGGCGATGGCCGTACTCCAGGACGCCTTCGCCGGGAAGGCCGTCGAGTTCCGCGACGTACTCAAGATGGGCCGTACCCAGCTCCAGGACGCCGTGCCGATGACGCTGGGCCAGGAGTTCTCCGCGTTCGCGGTCATGCTCGACGAGGACCGTCTCCGGCTCGCGGAGGCCGTCGAACTGATCCACGAGATCAACCTCGGCGCCACGGCGATCGGCACCGGTCTCAACGCCCCCGCCGGATACGCCGAGTCGGCCCGCCGTCACCTCGCCGAGATCACCGGCCTGCCGCTGGTGACGGCCGCCAACCTGGTGGAGGCCACCCAGGACTGCGGTGCCTTCGTGCAGATGTCCGGCGTGCTCAAGCGGATCGCCGTCAAGCTCTCCAAGAGCTGCAACGACCTGCGCCTGCTGTCGTCCGGTCCGCGCGCGGGCCTGAACGAGATCAACCTGCCGCCGGTGCAGGCCGGTTCGAGCATCATGCCCGGCAAGGTCAACCCGGTGATCCCCGAGGTCGTCAACCAGGTCGCCTTCGAGGTGATCGGCAATGACGTGACCATCACCATGGCCGCCGAGGCCGGTCAGCTCCAGCTGAACGCCTTCGAGCCGGTCATCCTGCACTCCCTCTCCGAGAGCATCACGCATCTGGAGCACGCCTGCCTGACCCTCGCCGAGCGGTGCGTGGCCGGCATCACGGCCAACACGGCGCAGCTGCGGGCCGCGGTGGAGAACTCCATCGGTCTGGTCACCGCCCTCAACCCGTACATCGGGTACGAGGCGGCCACCGGCATCGCCAAGGAGGCCCTGGCCACCGGCCGCGGCGTCGCCGAACTCGTCCTGGAGAAGGGCCTGCTCCCGGCCGAGCGCCTTGAGTCACTGCTGCGGCCCGAGGTGCTCGCGGGCAGCGGCTCGCCGGAGGTCTGAGCCACCAGCCGCCCGGCGAGTCGGCCATCCGGTGCAGGTGCCGGTGCTCCCAGGGCGGCGTCGGCCTCGCCGCCACCGGCGTCGTGCCGGCCACCGTATGCCGTGCGTGCGGACCGGTACCTCGGCGGCCTCCGACCAGGGCCGCTCATACGGGGTCAGGCGCGCACGCCGCTCATACGGGGTCATGCGCGCGCCGCTCACACGGCGGTCACGCGCACGCCGCCCGGCCGAGGGGCGTGCGTCGCCTTCCGGTCACCACGCGTTGACACGCTTCCCGAGTGTTGGCCATGGCTTTCCCCGTCGATCTCCGCCGCTGCCAGGCCCTCGGCCTGGCCGGTACCGCCTTCCTCGCGTTGGGCGGTCAGACCGCCGGGGCCCTGCCGGTCGCGGACCTGGTCTCTCCCGAGTCCGGGCGCGCCGCGCTCGGACTGGTGGGGGTGTACTTCGGGGTCGTTCTGCTGATCGCCGCGTGGGCGCTGCTCGGCCGGGTGATCCGCGGCCCCGAGCCGCCCACGCCCCGCGCCCTGCTGCTCGTCCTCGCCGTGTGGTCGGCACCGCTGCTGCTGGCGCCGCCGCTGTTCAGCCGGGACGTGTACAGCTACCTCGCGCAGGGCGCCATGGTCGACGCCCACCTCGACGTGTACACCCACGGGCCGGCGCAACTCGGCGGACCGCTCGCGGCCGAGGTCGCGCCGGTGTGGCGGGACACCGCGGCCCCCTACGGTCCGGTCTTCCTCGCCGTCGCCTCCGCCCTGTCCGGTCTGACCCGAGGGGAACTGCCGGCCGGCCTGATCGGCATGCGGCTGGTCGCACTGCTCGGCGTGGCCCTCATGGCCGTCGCGCTGCCGCGGCTCGCCCGACAGTGCGGTGCCGATCCCGCCGCCGCGCTGTGGCTCGGCGCCCTCAACCCGCTGGTGCTGCTGCACCTGGTCGCCGGCGCCCACAACGACGCCATCATGCTGGGGCTGCTCGGCATCGGACTGCTCGCCGCCCGCGGCCGCCTCCACGTCCTCGGTGTCGTCCTGATCACGTTCGCCGCGCTGGTGAAGGCACCGGCCGCGCTCGGCCTGCTGGCCGTGATCGCGCTGCGCCGGCACACCGGAATGGCACGCGCGGTGGCGACGACCACCGCGGTCGCGCTCGCCACCACGGTCGTGGCAACCGCCCTCACGGGCACGGGATACGGCTGGATCGCGGCCCTGCGGACACCGGTCTCCCCGCACAACTGGTCGCCCACCAGCGTCCTGGGCCGGGTCACGGGCGACGTCCTCGCACAACTGGGCAGCGGCCTCGCGCCCCTCGCCACCCCGGTCTGGCACGCGGCGGGACTTCTCGCGACCACGGCCGCCGTGCTGTTCATCTGGCTCCGGCTGCGCCCCGGCCCGATCTACGCGCTCGGCCTGAGCCTCGCCGCCGTGGCCGTCCTCGGCCCGGCGATCCGGCCCTGGTACGCCCTGTGGGGCCTGTTCCTCATCGCCGCCGCCGCGCCCAGCGCCTCCGTCCGGCACCGGGTGGCCGCCGCGACCGCCGTCCTCGCGCTCGCCGTTCTGCCGAGCGGCGGCCCGCCGGACCTCGCCCAGGTGGCCCTGGCGGTCTCCGGAGGCGCGCTCGCCCTGGTCGTCCTGTGGCAGGCCCACCAGACGGCTCAGGCACCGGTGCTGGGAGGGACCGCGTGAGACCGCCGCGCACCGACAGGGGACGGCTCGTCCTCGTCCTGTGCCTCGCCGTGGCCGTGACCGTCTTCACCGCCACCGTGCCGCTGCTGCGCGGCTGGTTCGACCTGCGCGTCTACTACGGCGCCGTGAACGCCTGGGTGCACCACGGCGGCCGCATCTACGACTACCAGGTGCCGGGGACCACCTACGGTTTCACCTACCCGCCGTTCGCCGCCCTGAGCATGCTGCCGATGGCACTCGTCGGCCTCAACACGGCGATCACGGCCGCGCTGCTGCTCAACCTCGTCGCCGTCGCCGCCGTGCTGTGGATCCTCGTCGGCCGGGAACTGCGCCGCCACGGCTGGTTCGGCTG
Organism: Streptomyces sp. NPDC001231; assembly: GCF_042896885.1. NCBI lineage: Bacteria > Bacillati > Actinomycetota > Actinomycetes > Kitasatosporales > Streptomycetaceae > Streptomyces > Streptomyces sp. NPDC001231. The sequence continues at coordinate 122,471 of NZ_JBIAXS010000019.1, read as the reverse complement.
GGCCCTGGCGGCCTGCGCGCTGGCGCTGCTCGAACCCGTACGGGACACCATCAGCTTCGGACAGGTCAACCTCCTGCTGCTGGCTCTCGTGCTCGCCGACGGTTGGCTGCTGTCCAGCGGGCGCGGCCGCTGGGGCCGCTGGGCGGGGGCGGGCATCGGGCTCGCCGCGGCCGTCAAGCTCACGCCCGCGGTCTTCATCGGCCTGCTGCTGCTCGCCCGGCGCTGGCGGGCCGCCGCCGTCGCGACCGCCGTCACCGTAGGCGCCACTGTTCTCGCGGCCTGGGCGGCACCGGACGCGTCCCGCTTCTACTGGACGCATGCCGTCTGGGACACCACCCGCGTCGGCCGCCTCGGCTACGTCTCCAACCAGTCCCTCCAGGGCGTCGTCGCCCGGCTCGCGGCACCCGGCGAACCCAGCCGCGCCGTGTGGGCCCTGGCCGTCGTCCTCGTCCTGGCGGTCTGGGTGTGGCGCACGCGCCGGGCCCTGGGCGCCGGTGACTGGCCGGCCGCCCTCGCCCTCACGGGGCTTGTGTCCTGCCTGATCAGCCCGATCACCTGGGTGCACCATCTCGTCTGGCTGCTGCCGTCGTTCGCGGTGCTGGCGCACGCACGCCGCCTGCGGACCGCTGCCGTCCTGTACGGGCTGCTGTGCAGCAGCGTGGTCTGGCTGTGGTTCGACGACTCCTCCGGACTCGACGGCTTCCTCGGCAGCAACACCTATGTGTGGATCACCCTGGGCCTGCTGCTGACCCTGCCGACCGGTCGGCCCCACACCAGGAGCCGGCCCCTCGTCGGCAGCACCGGAGAACCCGCGCCCGCGACCGGCGAGCCGCACACCCGCCCGTACACGACGCGGCCGTAGGCCATGACCGCGGCGGCTGTGGTTCCACGGCGTCAGGCCCGTCGCACCCAACACGCGGGGAGCGCCCAGCCTCTTACGCCGGGTGCTCCCTGTGGGCCGACGGGTCTCGGTAGCGTCGGCGGGAGCGGTCGATGTCGTGCGCGGTGACGATCCCGCCGAGGCGGCCGTCGTCCATGACCAGGATGGGCAGTCCACCGCCCGCGGCGCCGAGGCGCTCCAGTACGGAGTTCAGCAGCTCGTCCGGTGTGGCGAGGGTGCACCGGGACAGCGGGGTCGCGAGGTCCCGTACCCGCAGGCGCTCCCGCTGCCCGGGCGGTACGGCGGCCAGCCGGCGCAGTTGCAGGAGGCCGCTGGGGTGACCGTCGAAGTCCAGCAGCGGTACCACCGAGTGCCCTGTCTGTGCGGCCACCTCGGACAGGAAGCTGTCCACGGTCAGCCAGTCGGGACCGGTGACCACCGGAGTGGTCATCGTCTGCCCCACCCGTACGCCACGCAGGGCGGTGACCAGCTCCGCCCACCGCCGTTCGGTCGCGGCGGTACCGGCCACGAACAGACCGATGGCCATCAGCCACAAGCCGCCGGTCGTGCCCCTCAGGAGCACCACCCACCCGCCCGCGGCCAGCGCCATTCCCACGACCTGTCCGCTGCGACCGGCCGCCCGCTGGGCCCGCTCGCGGTCCCCCGTACGCCACCACACCACGGCCTGGACCAGCCGCCCTCCGTCCAGGGGTGCGGCGGGCAGCAGGTTGAAGACACCCAACAGCAGGTTCGTGCCGCCCAGCCAGCTCAGCACGGCAACCGGAATCCGCCATCCCGTCGTGGCGTCCACACCGGCCGCCGCGCCCAGCCAGAGACCGCCGAGCAGCAGGCTGGCGACCGGCCCGCTCACGGCGACCGAGAACGCCGTGCGTGCTGTCGTCGGCCGGTCCATCCGGGTCAGTCCGCCGAGCGCCCACAGCGTCACGTCCCGCACCGCTATCCCCGCCTTGCGGGCTGTCAGGGCATGCGCGGCCTCGTGCACCACCAGACTCATCAGCAACAGCGAAGCACCGACGACCCCGGCGGCCGCGTACACGACCGGTGCCAGGCCCGCCTCATACCTGGGCAGCGTCCAGCTGGCCAGACCGTACGCGAAGAAGAGCATGACCAGCGGCACGCTCCAGTGAGCCTCAATCGCCAGCCCTCGGATGCTTCCGATCCGGATCGAACCCTTCATTCCCATCACCGCCGACAGGTCACGCCCTCCGGCCGTACCCCCACATTCCAGGGTCCGCCACAGACCAACGAAAGGAAACATCCATCCGAACCCCGGCAGTGATGGCCGTCGCGGGCGTACGGCGGCCGGCCGTCCAGGTCCGTCGGACACATGGCGGCCGACCGCCCGGCGTGCGGGTGCTACCGGGTGACGAAGTCGCCCATCATGGCCATGTCCTCGTGCTCCAGGTTGTGGCAGTGGAGCATGAAGGGGCCGGTGCAGTCGGTGAAACGGACGACCACCTCCACGGCCTCGGCCGGACGCAGGGACACGGTGTGCTTCCAGCCGTGGTCGTACGCCCCCGGCTCCCCGTTGTTCCGCGAGACCACCTGGAAGTGGTTGAGGTGGAGATGGACCGGGTGGTGGAAGTTGGTGGTGAACCGCCACACCTCGGTCTGTCCCGGCCTGGGCCTGGCCAGAGCACGGCCCGGCTGGTACTCCGGGCCGTTGATGGTCCACCCCTCGACCGAGCCGCGGAAGTGGAAGTCCCGGGTGACCGCGGCCCGACCGGGCTCCAGCGCGACCACCTCCGGTTCGCTCACGGTGGAGCCGGTGGCCCCCTCGTCGTCCGCGCTGCCGTCGGCCACGAAAGCGAGTCGGGCGGTGCGTGAGACGTCATCAGCCGCGTGACCGGCTCGCGCGCTGTGTTCCTCGGCTGCCTCGATGCGGTCGACCAGCCGCTTGTACTGGAACTTCGTCCCGCCGGGCAGCTCGAACAGGGCGGCCAGCCACGGCACTGCGGTCACCGCGAGGAGTACCGCGGTGACCGCGTCGATCTTCAGACCGGGTTTGGCCACGTGAACGAGCGCGGCTCCGATCACCAACCCCTTCGGCAACGCGAAGGCGGCGTCGGCCCGTTGTTGCCGCCTGCGTGGTGCGGCAACTCGGGGCCGGTGAGCCGCTGCCCGGTGGGCCCTCGTGTCAATTCCGCCAGAACAGGTGGTGCGCCACGCCGCTCGGGCTTGGCACGACCTCGAGGTGGAACCGGTCGAGCAACTCGTCGGGTGACTCCCAGAGCCGTAGCCCGGAGCCGAACTTCACCGGGGAGACGGCGACGTGCAGGGTGTCGACGAGGTCGGCGTCGAGGAACTGCCGGACGGTGGTGACCCCGCCGCCGAGCCGTACGTCCTTGCCCTGCGCCGCCTCCTTCGCCTGCTCGAGGACCGTGGCCGGGTCTCCGTCGACGAAGTGGAAGGTGGTGTCGGAGAGCGTGAACGAAGGACGCTTGTGGTGCGTCATGACGAACACCGGGGTGCGGAACGGGGGTTCCTCACCCCACCAGCCGCGCCACTCGTGGTCGTTCCAGGGCCCGCGCTGGGGCCCGAACTTGTTGCGGCCCATGATCTCGGCGCCGATGTTGCGCGCGTAGTCCCGCGTGAAGTAGTCGTCGAGGCCCCGGCTGCCGCCGGGGTCGGTGCGCATGGGCCAACTCGCCGTGGCACCGGCCCAGGCGAACAGCTTCTCGGGGTGGACGTGGCCGAACGGACTCTCGAAGCTCTGGTCCTCCCCGGCACCGATTCCGTCACTCGAGACGTTGAAGTTCTGGACCCTCAGTAGCTGAGCCATGTGTTCCTCCGGTGGTGTCGACAACGGTGGTGAGACTCTCCGGGCGGGGAAAACTCATCGCCGCGCCGCGTGGGCTGCCGACTACAACTATCCGGTGAAGACCAAGCTCATGAGTGGGACGAACACGCGGATCCGCTGCACGCGTTCGCCGACATGATCGGCCGGACCGTCAGCGGCCAGGTCACCAGGCTCCGGCTTGTGTCAAGGCCGTCGAAGCAGGTTCGGTTGGCCCCCGCGTGGCCCGCCGCCCAGGTTCGGCGGGCCGGTGCCTCGAAGGCACCTACGCGAGGTAAGCGGAACGTACGCCTCCACCGTCCGAATCGGAAGACCCGCAGCTGTGTGCTGCCGCTCACACGGGTTCGGTGGACTCGCGGACCGTGGGTGTGGGAACCCGGGGTCAGGACGTGTCTCGGGCCGGCGCGGCCAGGGTCTCGTAGTCCCAGGTGAGGGTGCCGGAGCGGAGGTCGGACGTGACCGCCTCGAGCGGAGCCGCACGACTCCGGCAGTCATGAACTCGCCGGGGTCGCGTGCTGCCGCGCGCCGCCCGCGCCCCCCTGCGGCAGCTGCGGCGGGAGCGTCATGCCGGCGTCGTGCCCTCTGCTCGGACCGCAGGAGCGACGGGGGCGCCGTTCCTGCGCGCCGAGCTGAGCGCGGCCTCGACCACCGCGACGGCCGCGTGGATGTCGGCCGCCGTGACCAGGGGAGTGCGCCCGTGGCGGATGTCGTCGCAGAACTCGGTGAACAGCCGACGCAGTGCCGTCACCCCGGCGGGTCCGCCGACCTGGCGGGAGACGCCGGCGCCGTCCGTACCGCGTACGGAGACGGAGGGAGCGTCCTCGTCGGCGAGTACGTGGCCGTGCGAGCCGAGTACGCGCAGGCTGGACGAGACGGGGGCCGGGCCGATGCCGGCGGGTGTGCGGGCCACGGTGGCGGTCGCCACCACTCCGTTGCGCAGGCGGAGCGAGAGCACCGCCGCGTCCTCGACACCGTGGGCACCGTGCGGGCCGTCGAACAGTGGCGCGTGGGGCGCGGCACTGCTGAAGGCGACGACCTCGTCCACGTCCAGGCCGGTCAGGTGCCGGACCGCCAGGGCCGGATACCACCCGAAGTTCATCAGTTCTCCGCCGCCGGACAAGGCGGGGTCGCAGACGAGTTCGGGGCGCTCGACCGTGGTGCCGTCGAGTCCGCCGGCCGCGAGCCACTCCGCGTCGACGGCCAGGGGCAGGCCGATCGCGCCGGAGTCCACGATGCGCCGGGCCCGTACGAGTTGGGGAGAGTAGAGGCGGTGGACGGCGGTGAGCAGTCCGCGGGAGCGGTCGGCGGCGTCCCACAGGCGCTGCGCGCCACGGGTGTCCGTCGCGGCGGGCTTGTCGACGATGACGTGGCGGTCCGCTTCGAGCGCTCTCAGCGCGAGTTCGACGTGCCGCGTGGGTTCGCTGCACACGAGGGCGATGTCGCAGGAGGCGAGGCCCTGGTCCAGGTCGAGCAGCGGAATGCCCGTCGTACGGGCGAGGGCGGCACTGTCCTCCGCGAAGGGGCTGTCGGCGGAGTCGGCGCAGCCGATCACTTCGATGCCGGGCAGGGACTGCAGCAGCGGCACGTAGTCACGGGCGTGCCGGACCCCGGATGCGATGAGGATCCTCATGTCAGCAGACCTCCTTGACGTCGACGGGGCGGCCTTCGTCCGCGCTGAGCTGTGCCGCCAGGGCGGCGGCCAGAGCGGCACGTACCTGGTGGGGCGCGGTCAGCGGGGCGGCCACCCCGTCGAGCACGTCGCGCAGGTGCCTGGTCTGTTCCGTCATGGCGCCGTCGATCGAGGCGGGGGCGGCGGGCGGCGCGGAGTGCGCCCTCGGCTCGTCCTCACTGCTGTGGTGCAGGGTGCCGGCCGTGCCGGACAGCACGAGCCTGCGGACGAACGTGCCGCGTGCCGCCAGGGCGTAGCACAGTTCGACGGTGGCGAGGGCGCCGCGGGCGAAGCGTACGAGGATCTGGAAGCTGTCGGGGGTCGGCATCCCGGGCGCCCATGTGCGGCAGGGGCGGGCGAAGACGCGGACCGGCTCGTCGTCCATGAGCCAGGTCAGCAGGTCGAGGGCGTGCACGCCGTTGTGGGCGACATGGCCTCCGGAGCGGGCCGGGTTCAGTTGCCAGCCGCGCCAGCCTCCGGGCCAGACGTGCCCGGTGTACCAGGTGAGGTGGGCCAGGCGGGGTGTGCCGATCGCGCCCTCGGCGACGGCCCGGGCGATTTCCAGGTGGACGGGCTGGAAGCGGGCCGTCTGGGCGACGAGCAGGGGCCGGCCGGCGGCCTCCGCGGCCGCGAGGACTTGGTCGACGTCGGCCACCTTCAGCGCGGCGGGCTTCTCCAGGAGGACAGCGCGTCCGGCCTGGAGCGCCGCCACGGAGAACTCGGCATGCGATTCGGGGGAGGTGCACACGGCGGTGACGTCGATGCCGTCGGACCACGCGCTCGCCGGGTCGGTGGACCAGGTGGCTCCCTCGGCGAGGGCGGCCAGCGCGGCGGCCCGCTCGGGATGCCGGTCGACGACGTGGGCGAGTCGCATTCCCGGCACATCCGCGAGCGCGGATACGTGGTCACGGGCGATGGCACCGGCACCGAGGACGGCCACGCGATGGTCGCGCGGCCGCTGTTCTGGGTCCCGCGATTGCTTCTGCCCGGGCTCTGCGGGCTCTCGGGGCACGGCGGCCTCTCCTGGCACGGGGACAGAGCGCACGCACGGCTCCTCACACTCGGCTTCTCGGCTTGGAGTTCAGACGTCAGACATCATATGTCCAGATCGTGAATTCCGGGAGGGGTGCCGTACACCGGCCGTCAGGAAGGGATGGCCGGCCCGATCCGCGCCATGAGGCGGGAGGGTTTGAACTGCTGCTGTTCGGCAGCGGTTGGGCGTGTTCTGGTGTGCGTGAGTGGACTTCGCGGTTGCGGTGTGCGGCGTGGGAAGGCGGTGCGATCGTGTGGGGGATCGGACCGTCCAGGCAGCGCCGGGCAGCCCGGGGCGCGAGGGACCCCGCCCCGAACGGTCACCCATCAGGACCGGTCTGCGTCGCGTACCGGACACGCAGTGCGGACGATGAGGCCATGCGCCCTCAGCCGACGGAAGACGTGCCGCCGTCCCTTCACCGTGTCCGCCCGCACAGGCAGTACTTCTCGTGGGCCTCGGCCACCGTGACGTTCGCTCTCGCAGCCGGCGTGCTGACGGGATGCGGCAACAGCGGCGGCGGTGGTTCCACGGTCAGCCCGAGGCCGACTCCTCCCAACACGGGGTCGTTCTCGTCCCAGCCGCTGCCGTCGGCGCTGGCGTCCTCCGCGTCGTCGGCCATCGCCTCCGCCCGTGCCTCGGCGTCGGCGGCGGCCTCGTCCGCGTCCGCGCGTGCCTCGGAGTTCGAGGCGTCGGTGTCGGCCGAGACCGCCCGGCGGGCCGCGGCCGCCGAGAAGGCGCTCAAGGGTGTCGAGGGAGGCGGCAACGCGCGGTCGGAGGTGAGCCTGACCGGAGTGCCCAGGACGCAGACCGGAGGTGTGCTGGCATCCCTGGTCACCATCACCAACAAGACCGACCGCAAGGCGTCCTACGCCGTGCAGGTCGACTTCGTGGACGCGCAGGGGCACGTGGTCGAGACCCGCTACGCAGGCGCGGAGAACCTGGAACCCGGCAAGCGCGAGCAGCCCATCGTGTTCAGCCGGAAACCTCCCGAGCCCAAGCTGACGCCCCGACTGACCAAGGCCGAGCGCTACTGAGCGGCTCGACGGTGTGCGGAAACCCCGTCCGCGTTGGGCCGCGCGAGTGGTAACAGCTGTTACCATCGGTGGATGGCGAAGACACAGCTGGGCGTGCGCGTCGACGACGACATCAAGGAACTGGCCGAAGCCCGTGCGAGGGACCGCGGCCTGAGCCTCGGTGACTACATCGCCGGCCTGGTGCGGGAGGACACCAGCGGGCTGCGACAGCGGGGCCTGGATGCCGCGCGGCGCTTCCTCGACGAGCACCAGAGTCTCTTCGACGAGACGGAAGAGGCCGATCGCCGCCCCCGGGGAGCGCACGCCGCGTAATGGAACTGCACATCGACGTCCCCTGGATCCTGCAGGTCGCCGAACTCGCGGGAGCGGGGGACCCCGCCCCCGAGGACTACGGGGTGCCCGTGGCCGCGGTCGCCTGCCACCGTGCCGAACTCCTGGGAACACCCGTCTACGACGGGCCCTACGCCCGTGCCGCCGCCCTCGTGCACATCCTCGGCCGCTGTCGCTGGCTCGAGCGCTCCAACATGGCCGTGGCCGCGGCGACGGGTGTGATGTACCTGGAGGCCTCCGGCATCCCGGTCAAGCCCACCCGCGAGGACGCCATCGCCCTGCGCGACCTGCTACGCGATCCCGGCTGCACCGCCAAGAGGATCGCCGGCCTGCTGCGCGCCTGGCCGCAGGCCACCTGAGCCGCGCTCCTCGGGCAGCCGCCCGACCCGCGCCCTCCCGCACCGGCCGCATGAGACCTGCCGAGGGCTTCGCCGGTCCGGTCCGTGACCATCTGAGGGGCCCGATCCGCCCCGGGCACCCACCGTCCGATCCGGGGCACAGGGTGCCCGCCGGCACGGCGCTGATCCCCGCTCGTACGACGCAGAGCGGGGATCAGCACCGGGTCGGCGGGCCTGGGCCTCACACCTCGCCGCGCGCCATCGCGATCAGCCGGTCCAGCACGGCGGCGTCGGCGCGGACGCCGTCGTGGGCACGGGTGTTGGTGATCCACGGTCGCAGACCACGGACCACCTCGGCGGTCTCCAGGGACTGCTCGCGGTCGACGAACATGTCGTCGAAGTACACGGCCGCCGCCACCGGGACACTGTTGCCGGCGAGTTGGTACAGGTCGTACAGGGCGGGCCAGTCGGTGCGCGCGGCCAGCAGATGCGCCGCCTCACGCAGCGGAACCAGTGCGGGGTCCTCGTCGAACTGCCAGGGGTAGATCATCTCGCCGGTGAAACGGAACGGGCCGTCACCGTCCGCGTCGAACTCGGGGAACTCCTCGCGGACGCGGTGCGCCGACCATGCGGTGGCCCGGCCGGCCTGGGCGTAGATGGGCTCGTGGAGCACCGCGTACAGGGGCCGCGGCGCGAAGGGCAGCGTGGCCTGGGCGCCGTGCAGGAAGGCGGGCGATCTCGCTCACGCCCCACTCGGGCCGCCGCTCGGTGAACGAGAGCAGGGCGACCAGGGCGCGGTCGGCGCTCTGCAGCACCCCGCGAGACGCTGGTGTACCCGGTTCGTCAGTCGGCTCGGCCATGAGACTCCTCGATCATCTGGTGCCCCGCACCGGGCGGCTCAGCCGCCTTCCGGTGCGCTCGGCGCAACGCCGTGGCGCTGAGCGGCCAGAAACCATCCGCCGGCCGGCCGGCCGGGTGAAGGTGTCAAGGGTTCCAGGCGCACTTTTCCACATGGGCGGGCACGGAATTGAACGAGTTGTTTAAAATGTTCTGTTGACTTCCCTGCGTGTGCTGGCCCATCCTCGTCTCATGCCGTCGACTTCTGATCAGGACACCGACCCCTTCACGCCTCCGCGGCCGGAGCAGGCGCGGGCGCGGCGCGTCTACGCGTCCCTGCTCCGCATCGCCGAGCGGCACGCGGCCACCGACGAGCAACGCCGGCGACAGGTCCACCCCTCGGTCATCGCACCGCACGAGGCCGTCCGACTCGTGTCGTTCCTGCTCAGCGGGGCGGCAATGCCGGATGACGGCGAACCGGAAGTGGATCGCGCCGACATCACGGCCGCGTTGAGTCTCGTCCCGTTGGTTCGCGGGGAAATGGACGAACTGGAGGCCGGACTGCTCCAGATGGCACGAGGCCGTGGCATGACCTGGCAGGAGATCGCCTTCGGGCTCGGGCTCGGCACCCCGCAGGCGGCCAGGCAGCGATACGAGCGACTGGCCGGCCGTACCGCAGCCGACGCGGAGGACCCGGAGTAGCGGAGCCGGCCTCGGGGCTGCCCAGCCTGCTTCCTCGGGTCTGCCGACTCCGCGTCGGGCCGCAGCGGTTCAGCGCTCGACGAGCGTGGCCTATTCGGCGGGTACGGGCTGGGCCTCGGTCTTGGGGGCTGCCGTGGGCTCCGGCGGGTTGGGAGCGGTGTAGAAGACGGACGTGCCCTGCTTGCTGCGCTGAGCCTGGCTCCTGGCCACAAGGTTTTCGAGAGTGGTGCGTACGACGTTGGTTTTGATCCCGCGGTCAGGGTGTGCCTGGCCGAGTGCCGTGGCGATTTCCGCCGCGGAACGCGGCTCGCTCTGATCGGTCAGGTGGCGGCGGACGAGTTCGGCCAGTGTGGGTTGTGCCTTCTTCGCGGCGGCGTCGTTCTTGGGCGCGGGGCTTTTGGCTGATTGCTTCTTGGCCGTGGGCTGTTTCGCGATCGCCGTCTTCGCCTTCTTGCGAGGCTCGGCAGTGGTCTTCTTCCGGGGAGAGGGGACGGAGACGCCGCCGGCGGGCGCGGGCTCAGGGGCCGTTGCCGCGATACCGAGTGCCTGCTGCATGCTCACCAGCAGGGTGTGGTCGTGCTGAAGGGCGTCCAACTGTGACTGCAACGCCGTGATTTCCGCCGTGATGCGTTCCTGTTCCTTGACGTTGCGCTCAAGGTCGCTGGTTACCTGGTTGATGTACTGCGACGTCAACTCGGTGGCGGGAGCCGTGGTTTCGGGCATCCTTCTCTCCTTGCTCCGTGCCGGGCGAAGCCTGCGTGCCAGGTGCAGAGAGTCAGGCGGCAGGTACTCCGGCTGTGGGGGTCTGGCCCAGTGATGATAGGCCGGGTATATCACTTACCGACCGACCACTTCGGCCAGTATGGCGTTCAGCCCTTGCCGCGCGAGCGGATTCACGCTCAAGTGGAGGCATTACCGGGCCGAAAAGCGTTGCCGCCGAGTGGCTGTGCGGTCGGGCAACTATGTGTGGCGCTAAAGGAGTCGAGCGTTCTGAAGGATGCCTTGTGACATGCTTCGATCATGACTGACCGAGACGACCGGGACACAGGACTGCAGACCGATCGCCCCCACTCGGCGCGTGTGTGGGACTACCTGCTCGGTGGTGAGAACCACTACCTGGTGGACAGCCGGGCCGGCGACATGATCCTGCGGACATTCCCCGAATTCGCGGCCGTCGCCCGACTGCAACGCAGCTTCCTGGCGCGGGCGGTGCGGTTCATGGCACGCGACGCGGGCATCCGTCAGTTCCTCGACATCGGCAGCGGGCTGCCCACCGCGAACAACACCCATGAGATCGCCCAGAGCATCGCGCCCGACAGCAGAATCGTCTACGTGGACAACGACCCCATCGTCCTCGCCCACGCCGACACGCTGTTGTCCAGCACGCCAGAGGGAAAGTGCGCCTACCTCGACGCCGATGTGCGCGATCCGAGGAAGATCCTCACCCCGGCCGCCCGGACGCTGGACTTCGACCGGCCCGTCGGCCTGATGCTGCTCAACATCATGGGCCAGCTCTCGGACGACGAGGAGCCCGAGCGCATCGTGGCAGAGCTGATCGACGCTCTGCCACCGGGCAGTTGTGTGGCCTTGAGCGACGGCACGGACACCAGCGACCAACTCAAGGCGGCCGTAGAGGCGTACAACGCGCAATCCGTCAACACGTACCACCTGCGCTCGCCCGAGCGCATCGGGAGCTTCCTGGAGGGGCTGCGTCTTGTCGAGCCGGGCCTCGTCAGGTCGGCCGACTGGCGCCCGGACCCCGAGTCCGCGGACGTCCCGCGGGAGCAGGGCCACGCCGCCGGGGCCGTGGGCCTGAAGGAGTAGGAGAGCAGGACTTCCTCACAGGCCGGGTTGCCGGATCACGCTGCCGTGACCCGGCCACCCGGCCCGAACGTTCCGGGGCGGCGCCGCTCCCCCGCGGTGGCGCCCCTCCCGCGCTCACGCCGCCGCCGGCCGCTCCGCGAGCAGATAGCGCGTCCAGGGCCGCACGTCGGCGAACCTGGGCTCGGTGAACCCGACGGCACGGAGCACGTCCGCGTACTGCCGCACGTCGGCGGCGGACATGGGATCCTCCGTCACCTCCCCGTGCGCCGCGCCGTGGACCATCATCCCGGCGATGGCACGGGTCACCCGCGGAGCCACCGGGCCGCTCGGGAAGGCGTCCGCGATCAGCAGCCGCCCGCCGGGCCGCAGTACGCGGTACATCTGCGCCAGCGCGGTCTTCCGGTGCCCCTCGGGGATGTGGTGCATCGCGAACGTCGAGGTGACCACGTCGAACTCACCGTCAGGCAGGTCCAGGTGCTGCGCGGCCGCGAGGACGAAGCGGCAGTTGGCGGCCCGGCCCGCGTGCCGGTTCGCGTACTCGACCATCGGTGCCGAGGGGTCGACGCCGACCACCCGGCCGCCGGGCCCCACTGCCTCGGCGAGCCGCCCGGCGAGGACCCCCGGGCCGCAGCCGACGTCGAGCACCCGGTCGCCGGGGCGGACGCCGCTCGCCGCCACCAGCGTGTTGTTCAACGCGCCCCGGCGGCCGCCGAAGACCACCGTGACGAGCAGGTTGTACCGGCGTGCCCACGGGATGAGGAGGCCCGGCTGCTCCGGCTCCCGCACCCCGGTGCCGGCGGTGTCGACTCCGTGACTCTTCATGACCTGTTCTCCTTCCGATGTCCTTGCCGAACCGACCGTCCGCGGTATCGGCCGAGACGTCCTTCGATGATGGGCGGGGCCGGTCCCGCCGTCGTCGCCCTGGCGGCGGGACCGCGCGCTGCCGCACCGGGACCACCCGGCCCGGCGGCTACTCCACCGGGAGTACGCACGAAATGGCCCTACGAGGTGACGTATTGGCGCGCGCACCGGCGCTACCGTGCGGGAATGAGCATGCGGCTGAGCGTGCGCGGCTACGCGCGGGACGCGGTGACGGCGGGTGTCGTCGCCGTGATCTCGCTGGTCGGCTCAGTGGTGGCAGTCCCCGACCGCACCGGTCTCGACGCGCTCGGATACCTGCTGGTGCTGGTGGGGGGTCTCGCGCTCACCGCCAGGCACCGCTTCCCGGTCACGGTCGTGGCCACCACGCTCGTCTGCCTGTTCGCCTACCATCTGCGCGGCTACCCGGGTGACGGGGCCGCCGTGCCGGTTCTCGTGGCGCTCTACACCGCCGTCCTCGCGGGCCACCGGCTGGTGACGGTCGTCCTGGGCGCGGGCGCCTTCGTCGCGGGCACGGTGGCGCTGACCCTCACGTCCTCCGGCGGCCAGTCGGCCCGGCAGATCGTCGAGGGACGGTTCCTGCTGGTCGGCTGGGTGGGGGCCGCGGTCATGGCGGCGGAGGTACGGCGTCAGTGGAACAGCAACCTCAGCCAGGCCGAGCAGCGCGCCGCGGACGCCGAGCAGCGGGCGGCCGACGCCGAGCGGCTCCGCGAGGAGACCGCACGCCGCCGCGCGGGGGAGGAACGGCTGCGGATCGCCCGCGAGTTGCACGACTCGCTCACCCACAGCATCTCCGTGATCAAGGTGCAGGCCGGAGTGGCCGTCCATCTGGCGCGCAAGCGCGGCGAAAGCGTGCCGGAGGCTCTGCTTGCCATCCAGGAGGCCGCGGGCGACGCGACCCGCGAACTCCGGGCGACCCTCGACGTGCTCCGCGCACCCGGCGAGACCGTCCCCAACCGGCCCGGCCCTCCGGCCACCGGACTCGGCCTCCTGCCCGTGCTGGTGGAGCGGACCAGTTCCACGGGCCTGCCCGCCACCGTCACCGTCGAGGGTGAACCGAAGGAGCTGCCGCCCGAACTCGACCGGGCCGTCTACCGGGTCGTCCAGGAGGCCCTGACGAACACCGCCCGGCACGCCGGGGCCGCCTCCGCCTGGATCCGTCTCGACTTCCGGCCGGACGCACTGGCCGTACACATCGACGACGACGGCAGGGCAACCCCCGCGGCACGGTACGAACCGGGTACCGGCCTGACCGGTATGCGCGAGCGGGTCACGGGACTCGGTGGGCGGCTGCACGCCGGACCCCGGCCGGAGGGCGGGTTCACCGTCCGCGCCGAGTTCCCGCTGAACGGCACCGACCCCGACGGCACGCCATGATCCGGGTCCTGCTCGTCGACGACCAGCCGCTCATCCGCGGCGGCTTCCGCGCGCTCCTCGACGCCGAGGACGACATCGAGGTCGTCGCCGAGGCCGCCGACGGCGCGGCCGGGGCCGCGCTCGCCGCCGAGCACGTCCCCGATGTGGCCCTCGTCGACATCTCGATGCCGGTGGTGGACGGGATCGAGGCCACCCGCCGGATCGCCGCCAACCCGGCCCTGTCCGCCGTGCACGTGGTGATCCTGACGAACTACGGCGTGGACGAGTACGTCTACGGCGCTCTGCGCGCGGGCGCGTGCGGATTCCTCGTCAAGGACATCGAACCCGCCGACCTGCTCCAGGCGGTCCGGGTCGCCGCCCGGGGCGAGGCGCTGCTGTCCCCGGCCATCACCCGCATGCTCATCGCCGAGTACACGTCCCGGCCCCTGTACCCGGGCTCGGGCACGCACCCCCGACTGGAGGCGCTGACCCGACGGGAGCGCGAGGTCCTCGCCCTGGTCGGCCGAGGCCTCGGCAATGACGAGATCGCCGCCCGCATGGTGATCAGCTCGTCCACGGTCAAGACCCACGTCAGCCGCACCATGACCAAGCTCGCCGCCCGCGACCGCGCCCAACTCGTCGTCGCCGCCTACGAGTCCGGCCTGGTCTCCCCTCGCGGCACAACCCCTTAGCCGGAACGGCGCCTCACCGTCGGGGTGAGTGTGACGGATCCCGCACCGCGCCCCTCGCGGAAAGGGTGGCCCGCACCCTCACCAGGGCCGATCGTGGACGACATGAACGATCACCGCATGGCACCCGGTGAGGTCCGCCGTTTCTGGGGCCGGCTCGGTCTTCCCGGGCTGGTCGACGTCCACACGCACTTCATGCCCGAGCGCGTCCTGCACAAGGTCTGGGACTACTTCGACGCGCAGGGACCGCTGACCGGTGGGCTCGAGTGGCCGATCGCCTACCGGCAAGACGAGGCGGAACGCACGGCCGCTCTACGGGAGTTCGGCGTCAGGGCCTTCACCGCGATGCTCTACCCGCACAAGCCCGGCATGGCCCGGTGGCTGAACGGATGGGCGGCCGACTTCGCCCGTCGCACCCCCGACTGCCTGCACACCGCCACCCTCTACCCCGAGCCGGACGTCGAGACGTACGTCCGCGAGGCCGTCGAAGCGGGCGCGCGCGTGTTCAAGGCGCATGTACAGGTGGGGGCCTACGACCCGGCCGACGAACTTCTCCAGCAGGCATGGGGATTGCTCGCCGAGGCGCGGATCCCCGTGGTGATCCACTGCGGCTCGGGGCCCGCCCCCGGCAAGCACACCGGTCCCGAGCCGATCGCGCGGGTGCTGGCGCGGCACCCGCAACTGCGCCTGATCGTCGCGCACATGGGGATGCCCGAGTACGAGGAGTTCCTCCGCCTCGCCGAGCGGTTCGAGCAGGTGCGGTTGGACACGACGATGGCGTTCACCGACTTCACCGAGGGATTCATGCCGTTCCCGCGCCGGGCCCTGCCCCGGCTCGCGGCGCTCGGCGACCGCGTCCTGCTCGGCTCCGACTTCCCCAACATCCCCTATCCCTACGTGCATCAGCTCGACGCCCTGGAGCGGCTGGGGCTCGGACCGGAGTGGCTGCGGGCCGTGTGCCACGACAACGCGGCAGGACTGTTCGGGCTGTGACGCGCAAGCGAGGACAGCCCGCGAGCGTGTGCCCGTTGTGCTCGTGCAGCGTCGTCCGCCAGGGCCGAACAGCCTGATATCGGGGCCGACCGGACCCCTGCGCGTCCCGGCCGGCCTTGACGATGATCAAGAGCATGGGAAGAAGGGAAAGCCACCGGTGATCGCTGTTGTAGGGCACGCGGATCTCAGCGCGTCGACGCTGGCTGTGCTGGAGGAGGAACTGCGTTCCCGTCTGGCCGCCTTCGCCCAGGCGGGAACGTCCGGGCTGGTGCGCGCCGGGAAGGGACTGCCGGTGGCGTTCGGGCGGGCCGCCCGGAAGGCGGGACTGGCCCTGGTGACGGTCCTGCCGTCCTGCAACGGGGTACCCGCGCATGTCGCCGAGCCGGACCGGAAGGCGGCCGGGGAACTCCTGCTGCTGTCCCAGCAGGTGCGGATGGTGGAGTACGACCCCGGTGACCGCTCCTCGTGTGTGACGGCGGACGAGGGCCTGCTGCGCTCGTGCGCGCGGGTGCTGGCCGTCTGGGACGGCTCCCCTTCCTCGGGGCGGGACGCGACGGCGCACCTGGTGGCCTATGCCCGCAGCCACGGTGTCGACGTCGAGGTGCTCTGGCCGCACGGGGCGGAGCACGAGACCACCCGCAGGGCGTAGCCGCGACCGCGACGCCCTACAGGCCGCTTCCCTGGCACCGCCGCCGTCCGATGACCGTCACTGCGGCGGCGGCTTCCTCTCCGGCTGGTCCGCCCGCAGATCGGCGAGCAGCTCCGCCTGTCCCGCCAGCACCCCCGACAGGATCGAGCGGGCCACCCGCATCAGCTCCGCCACCTCCAGGTTGGCCAGCGAGTAGTACACGTTCGACCCCTCCTTGCGGGTCCGCACCAGGTTCGCCCGCCGCAGCACCGCCAACTGCTGGGACAGGTGCGCCGGTTCGATCCCCACCTCGGGCAGCATCTCCGCGACCGCGTGCTCGCGCTCGCTCAGCAACTCCAGGACGCGGATACGTGCCGGGTGTCCGAGCGTCTTGAAGAACTCGGCCTTCAGCTGGTACAGGGGCGTACTCACCCTGCCGTCCCCTCCCCGGCACGGTACGACCGGAACGGCCGGCCCACTCGGCATCGCATCCACCTACTCGTCAAGAACATGCGCCCTATCCTCGCGTGTCCTGTCGCGTCACTGTCCAGCCGGTGCCGTCGGCTCGGCCGGCAGGACTCCGGCCAGGTGCAGGTGGTCGCGGGCGGCGTGGAGTGCCTCGGGTGTGTGGGCGTAGTCGCGGCCCTCGTGCTGGAGCAGTTCCAGGGCGCCGACGGAGTCGAGCACCTGCCGCTGCTCGGGACGGATCCCGGAGGCCAGGACGAGGATGCCGCGCCGGTTCAGTTTCTCCACCGCGTCCTTCAGGACGAGGGCGCCGGTGGCGTCCATCGTGGACACCCGCGACATCCGCAGGACGACGACCTTCACGTCCGCCACCTCGGTCAGCTCCAGCAGGAAGCGGTGCGCGGCGGCGAAGAACAGCGGACCGTCGATGCGGTAGGCGACGATGTGCTCGGCGAGCAGCTGGTGCTCCTCGTCGCTGTGGTCCCCCCGGTCGAGGGACACCTGGTCGAAGCGGGCCTGCTTCGCCACGGCCCGCAGGGCGAGGGCCCCGGCGGTCAACAGGCCGATGATCACCGCGTACACCAGGTCCAGAGCCAGCGTCGCGGCTGCGGTCAGGACGAGGATCACCGCGTCGGACCGGGTGGCCCGGGCCATCGCCTTCAGCGAGCCGACCTCGACCATGCGGATCGCCGTGGCCAGCAGCACGCCGGCCAGCGCCGCCAGCGGGATCTTCGACACCAGGGGAGCCGCCGCGAAGACGATCACCGCGAGGACGGCGGCGTGGGTGAGGGCGGCCAGCCGGGAGCGGGCACCCGTGCGGACGTTGACGGCGGTGCGTGCGATGGCTCCGGTGGCCGGGACGCCGCCGAACAGCGGGGCGGCGATGTTGGCCAGCCCCTGGCCGAGCAACTCCCGGTCCGGGTCGTGACGCTGCCCCACCGTCATCGCGTCGGCGGCGGCCGCGGACATCAGCGACTCCAGCGCGGCCAGCGCGGCCACCGCCACGGCCGGGGCGAGCAGTGAACCGAGCGAGCCGGGATCGAGGAAGGAGAGGGAAGGCGCGGGCAGTCCCGCGGGCAGGTCGCCGATCGGCTTGGCGTCCAGCCCGGCGACCTGGGCCACGACCGTGGCGGCGATCACGGCGACGATGGAGAACGGCACGGTGGGCCGCCACCGCGCACCGGCGAGCATGAGCACGACGACGGAGACCGCGAGCCCCACGGCGGTCCAGTCCGGCGCCTTCACGAACTCCTCGACCGCGTGCCAGGTGATGACGAGGACCTTGTCGCCCTCGGGTCTGGGCACGCCCAGCGCGTTCGGCACCTGCTGCAACCCGATCACTCCGGCGATGCCGAGCGTGAAGCCCTCGATCACGGGTGCCGGCACGTACTGCATATAGCGCCCGGCCCTGAACGCGGCGAGGACGACGAGCATCACGCCGGCCATCAGGCCCACCGTCAGAACGGCGGTCGGACCGTACTGGCCGACGATCGGCACCAGGACCACGGTCATCGCCCCGGTCGGCCCCGACACCTGGAGATTCGACCCGCCGAACACGGCGGCCAGCGCGCCGGCGACCACCGCGGTCGCCAGACCCGCCTCGGCACCGAGCCCGGAAGACACCCCGAAGCCGAGAGCGAGCGGCAGCGCCACGATCGCCACCGTCAGCCCGGCGAGCAGGTCACGGCGCGGATCACGCCGCATCTGGGACAGATCGGAGCGGGAGGGCAGCAAGGAGGTGATCCGTTGATGCAGCGGAACCGGCACGACCCCTCAGCTTTCCTTCGCACAGCCCCACCGGGGCGAGTCACACAGAAGCTGTGCCCCCGGCTACCTGGGGGCACAGCGAGTACAGCATCTAAGCAATTGCGAAATTTAGCAATCCTGAAATTCGATTTGTTCTGTTTGTGGGGGTTAGGGGGTGCCGTGGGGCGATGGGACACGTCAGCCCCACGCTCCGGGAGCCGAGCCGAGCCGAGCCGAGCAGGCAGGAGACCGCCCCGTAGGCTTCTCCCGCCAACGTGGTTCCGGTGAGGGAGGGGGAGAGACCATGAACGCCGGCATACAGCGCGGCGCGATCGCCGCCGTACAGGTACTCGGCCTCGCCGTCTGGTTCTCCATGTCCGCGGTGGTTCCCACACTGCGCGGCGAGTGGGGGCTCGACTCCGCCGACGCCGTATGGCTGACCGCGTCGGTCCAACTCGGGTTCGTCACCGGCGCGCTCACGTCCGCCGCTCTCACCCTCGCCGACCGTCTTCCGCCCCAGCGCCTTCTCGCCGGCGGCGCCGCCGCGGCCGCCGTGTGCACTGTGCTGCTGGCCCTGTCGGTCGATCGGTTCGCCGCAGCCGTTCCGCTCCGCTTCGTGACCGGTGTGTGCCTGGCCGGTGTCTATCCGGTCGGCATGAAACTCATGGCTTCCTGGGCGCACGGTGCCGCACGCGGCAAGTCGATGGGGGTTCTCATCGCCGCCCTGACGCTCGGATCGACCCTTCCGCACCTCATCGCCGGCGTCGGGTCACTGCCCTGGCGGGGCGTTCTCCTGGTCGCGTCGGCCGCCGGGCTCCTGGCCTCCTGCATCGCGCTGGCCTTCATCCGCGTCGGCCCCCATGCCGCCCCGGCCGCGCCCGCCCACAACCCCCGCTACGCCCTCACCATGTTCACCCAGCGCGGCCCCCGCTCGGCCAACCTCGGCTACTTCGGGCACATGTGGGAGCTCTACGCCCTGTGGACCTGGATCCCCGCCTTTCTCGCCGCCACGGACAGCGCCGGTCACCTTCCCGGATCGGTCGAGGTCACCGTGTTCCTCACCATGGGGGTCGGCGGTGTCGTCGGCTGTCTGCTCGGCGGCTGGGGCGCCGACCGCTTCGGCCGCTCTCCCGCCGCCATCGCGGCCCTGGTCACCAGTGGTCTGTGCTGTCTGCTCTCACCGCTGCTCGTCCACGCCCCGCCGGCCCTCGTGGTCGCGTTCTGCGTTCTCTGGGGCGCCGCCGTGATCGCCGACTCCGGAGTGTTCTCCACCGCCCTCAGCGAGGTCGCCGACTCCCGCTACATCGGAACGGCCCTCACGGCCCAGACCGCGATCGGGTTCGCCC
The DNA here is from genome assembly GCF_042896885.1 of Streptomyces sp. NPDC001231. Classification (NCBI taxonomy): domain Bacteria; kingdom Bacillati; phylum Actinomycetota; class Actinomycetes; order Kitasatosporales; family Streptomycetaceae; genus Streptomyces; species Streptomyces sp. NPDC001231. Next base: position 102,904 of record NZ_JBIAXS010000019.1, on the reverse strand, counting down.
TCACCGTCGTCAGCATCCAGCTGACCCCCCTCCTCGCCGACGCCGTCGGCTGGCGCTACGCGTTCCTCCTCCTGGGTCCCGGCCCCCTGGCCGGCGCCCTCGCCATGCGCGCCCTGAGAACCGGAACCGGCTCCACCGAGCGTGCGGGACGAGGGCGTACCGCCCTTCGGCTCTGATCACCGCGCCCCAGGCACCCGAGCACTGCCCGGGCTCACCCCTCCAGGGTCAACGTCCGCACCGGGCGGCGGAATCCACCCGTGCGGAGGGTGAGGATCCCCACGCCCACCAGCGCCCAGACGACGCCCACGACCTTGGCCGGGGTGTCCAGGCTGACCCACAGGGCCACGTTCACGACGAACCCGAGGGCGGGCAGCACCAGTTGCAGCACGGCGGCGACGGCGCCACGGGCCTCTGCCCGTCCGGCACGCCGGTCGCGCACCCAGAACCCGATCACCGCCAGGTTCACCGCGGCGAAGGCGACGTAGGCGCCGAAGTTGATCAGCGACGCGGCGCTGCCGAGGTCCAGGAAGACGGCGGAGGCGGCGATGAGACCCACGAAAAGCACGTTGAGGGCGGGGACGCCGGTGCGCGGATCGACCCGTCCGAAGACCGCGCGCGGCAGCATGCCGTCACGGCCCATGGCGAACAGCAGCCGTGCCGCGCTCATCTGCTGGGTCAGACCGCACCCGAGTACCGCGGTGAGGTAGCCGCCCACGAACACCGCCTGGAACGCCGCACCGCCGATGTACTTGGCGATCTCCGGCGAGGCGCCCACGATGTTGCCCACGGCCGAGACGTCCGGGAAGAGCGTCTGCATGGCGTAGGTGATGGCCAGGAAGAACACCCCGGCCGCGGCCACGATGAGCAGGATGGCCCGCGGGATGTCCCGGCGCGGCTGCTCGGCCTCCTCGGAGAGGGTGGAGACGGCGTCGAAGCCCAGGAACGACAGGGCCAGCAGCGAGGCGCCGCTGAGCAGGGCGGGCAGCGGCACCGAGGCCGGGTCCCAGCCGGTGGTCCCGAAGGACTGGCCATGGGTGGCGATGGCACGCACGGCGAACACGAGGAACGCGATGGCCACGCCGGCCTGGATGACCACGAGCGCCACGTTCACCTTGGCGGCCAGCTTCACGCCCACCAGGTTCAGTGCCGTGCAGACCACCACGGTGGAGAGCACCCACACCCACGCCGGGACCCCGGGCAGCACGGCGCCCATGTAGATCGCGGCCAGCAGCGCGTTGAGCATGGGCAGCAGCACGTAGTCCAGCGTGGCGGACCAGCCCACCAGGAAGCCCACGGGCGCCCCGAGCGACTTGCCGGCGTAGGTGTACACGGATCCGGCGGAGGTGATGCGGCGGGCCATCCGCGCGTAGCTGAGCGCGGTGAGCCCCACTGCGACGAGGACGGCCAGGTAGGCCAGCGGCACATGGCCGTCGGTCGCTTCGGAGACCAGACCGAAGGTGTCGAACACCGCCAGCGGCGCCATGAAGGCCAGACCGAGGAAGACGATGTGGCGCAGCTTCAGGCTGCGGCGCAACTGTGCGCCGCCCTGGGCCGCCTGGTCCCGGTCGCCGTCGGTGACGGTCGCGGTGCCCTGCCCGATGCCCGAGCGCTTTGCCGCGGTCTGTGTGGCGGTGCCCTCGGCGGCGCCTGAGGGAAGGCTGCCGTCAGACATGGGCGTGACCGCCTTCGGCGTGGGCGGAGCAAGAGGTGAGCGCACCGTAGTGGCCCGCTGTGGCGCGTGCCGTGGCGGCCTCGTGGACCACCTCGCCGCCCACCCAGGTGACCTCGGCTCGTTGCTGGAGCAGCGCCGCCGGGTCCGGTTCGAGCGCGTAGAGGTCCTCGGACCATGCGACGAGGTCCGCCTTGGCGCCCTCGCGGATGACGCCGTACTCGTCCTCCCGGTGCCAGGCCCAGGCGCCCTCGGCCGTGTAGCCGCGCAACGTGTCGTCGAGCCCCAGGCGCTCCGCCGGGGTCCAGGCGTCCTTGCCGTCAAGGCCGGCTCGTGTGAGGGCCGAGTAGAACCCGATCAGGGGGTCCATCTCTCCCACCTGCCAGTCGCTGGAGAGGGCCACGTGGGCACCGGAGGCCATGAGCGAGCGCAGTCGCCAGGCACGACCCCAGCGGGCCTCGCCGACGTTCTCCATCCAGGTGCCGGCCACGAGGTCCGGGGAGCAGTGGCGCGGCTGCATGGCGGCGGTGACGCCCAGTCGGGCGAAGCGCGGCAGGTCCTCCGGGGCCAGGCACTCGACGTGCACGATCCCGTGGCGGCGGTCGCGTGTGCCGTTGGTGCGCGCGGCGTGCTCGATCGCGTCCAGGGCCAGGCGGATGCCGCCGTCGCCCGTCGCGTGGGTGTGGGTCTGGAAGCCGAGGCGGTCCAGTTCGGTGACGACCTGGGTGAGCTCGCCGAGCGGTGCGGAGGGGTGGCCGCGGTGCCCGGGCCGGTTGGCGTAGTCGTCGAGCATCCAGGCGTTGTGGGGCTCGATCACGTCGTCGGCGTAGAGCTTGACGGGGCCGAAGGCCAGGCGGTCACCGCTGGGGGCGGCGTCGGCCGCCGCGCGCAACCGCTGCCGGAACGCGCCGTCGGACCCCATGGGGTGGAAGAGCGCCGCGATGACGCGGGAGCTGAGGCGTCCCTCGTCCTGGGCGCGCTGGAACAGGTCGATCTCGGCGAGCGGGACCTGCGGTTCCACCACGGTGGTGATGCCGGCGGCGGTGGCCATCTCGAGGCTGCCCAGCAGCTTGCGGTAGCGCCGCCGCGGCGAGTACATGGGGATGTCGCGCTGGAGGCCGGCCAGGCCCGCCGTCGTCATGGCGCTCGTGTAGAAGTCGGTGACCCACCCGGTGGCGCGGCCGTCGGCGTCCCGCTCCGGGCGGCCCCAGGGGATGTCGCCGCCGTCGTCCAGGCGCAGCGCGCTGATGGCGGCGTCGTTGAGCCACACCGAGTGCTGGTCGTAGGTGGTGACGAAGACGGGGCGAGAGGTGATGCCGGCCAGGTCGCGGGCGTGGGGGCGGCGGCCGTGCACCACCGAGTACACGGCGTTCTCGGCACAGATCCAGGTCAGGTCCGGTCGCGCGTCGGCGAGTTCGGCGATACGGCGGCGGACCTCCTCGAGGGTCTCGGCGCCTTCGAGGCTGACGGCGTCGGGGTCGAAGCCGAGCAGCAGGTGGTTGTGGCTGTCGATGATGCCCGGAGTGAGGAGGCCTCCGTCCAGGCGGCGGTGCTCGCGGGCCGCCGGGGCGTCCGCCTCGTCGCCCACGAAAGCGATGCGTCCGCCGGTGATGCCGACGGCGCCGGCCCACGGGCAGGCGTCGTCGAACGTGCGCACACGGGCGCCGGTGATCAGGGTGTCCAGCATGGTCGTCCTTGGTTCTGAGCCGCGCCACGAACGCGCGGCGAAGGTGCGCCGAGACGGTGCGCGCATTTTTTGCCATCGGCGTCAAAGAATGGTTCGAGTCTCATGAGCGTCTCGGCTACTGTCAAGGGATGGCCCGCCGAAAAAATCAGGACGAACGCCGCGCCCACCTCATCCAGGCGGTCATCGACACGACCGCCGAGACCGGGCTGCGCTCCCTCTCACTCGCGGACGTGGCACGCAAGGCGGGACTGACCCGAGGGGCCGTCCTGTACTACTACGACGACCTCGACGCGCTGTTGAGCGAGGCCTATCGCGCGGGCATGGAACGCTTCTGCGACCGGCGGGACGCGCTGCGGGACACGATCGAGAACCCGGCGCGACTCCTGGGGGAGACGATCCGCGCCGGGCTCCCGACGGGACCGGACGACGCGCTGATGCGCCTGCTGTACGAGTTCGACGTGCTGGCCGAGAGTTCTCCGCTGCACACCAAGCTGGTCGAGTCGATGTACGAGCGGCAACTGGCCACATACCGGGCCGTGCTGGAGCGTGGTGCCGGCGCAGGGGCCTTCAAGCTCATCCTGGACACGCCGACGGCGGCCCTGAACCTGGTGGCGCTGGAGGACGCCTACGGACTGCACATCGTGGCCGGCAACGGTCAGATCAGCGTGCAGCGAGCCGTCGAGGCGATGTTCGACGCCGCGCGGGCGTTCGGCGCACCGGCTGTGTGAGCGCCTCATTCATTGTTGCCCGCCGACTCGTTGACGGGCCTTGGCCGTCATCCGGACGCCCTGGCCGCGCTCGCCACCACGTACGCGGACCAGCCGTTGCAGGACTTCGTGTGTACGCTCGCCGGCCACCACCCCAGCGACGGCCACGACGACATGGCCATCCTGGCCCTGCGCACCCCACCCCCTGGATGACCTGGCCGCGCCGGCGCCCACCCTCGAAGGGTGCGTCAGCTCGGCGTGGACCGGGCTGCCGGCGCGCTGCCGGTCGACTCCCGGATCTCCAGCCGGGTCGGCAGCACCAACGGCCGCCCCGCGACCGCGTCCGGCCCGTCCATGGCCTTGCGCAACTCCCGCGCGCCGAGGCTGCCCAGTTCGAACGAGGGGAGCTTCACCGTGGTCAGGGACGGTTGCACGATCCGGGACATCGGCTGGTCGTCGGCGCCGGCCACGGACACCTCCTCCGGAACCCCGACCCCGAGGTCGCGCAGCGCCGCCAGCGCGCCGAACGCCTGCAGGTCGGAGCCGCACACCAGCGCGGTCACCCCGGAGTCGCGCCAGGAGGGCCAGTTGCCCGCCACGCTGTCGTAGGCCGCCGTCACGTCGATGGGGGAGCGCGCCACCACGACGCCCACCTGCTCCGACGCCTTCCGGGCCTCGTCGGCGAACGCCTTGCGGCGCGCCTCCAGGGTCCGGGTCCGGGTGTCGATGTCGAGGTAGGCGAAACTCCGGTGGCCGAGACCCGTCAGATGGCGGGCGAGTTCCCTGGCGCTGCCGCCGACGTCCAGGTTGACGCGCGGCAGGTCCTTCTGCCGCCCCGGGGAGTCGAGGATCACCACCGGGCACGACGGGTTCAGGGACGTCACCAGGTCGCTTTCGACCGTGGAGATGATCAGGCCGTCCACGCCCAGGTCGAGCAGCCGCTGGACGCTCTCCTGGCTGACCGTCTGGCCCAGGGCGGTGACCACGGTGAGGACCTGGTACTCCGGGCTCAGTTCGCTCAGCAGGCCCATCTGCACACTGCTGAAGAACGGGGTCGCGACATCGGGCGCGACGTATCCGACGATGCCGGTCCGGCCGGTGGCGAGGCTGCGGCCCCGCCGGTCGATACGGTATCCGAGCCGCTGCGCGGCCGCGTGGACCCTGTCCCGGGTGGCCTGGTTCGCCCTCCCGGAGTCCTTCCCGTTCAGGACCAGCGACACGATGGAAACCGACACCCCCGCCTCGGCGGCGACATCGGCGCCCGTAACCCGGCGGCGTGCCACGAGTGTCACTCCCTTCCCGCCGGAGGCCGGCGACCAGCCCCTGCGAGCGCCGCGGCCCGGTCCGACCGGGCTCGCCAGCGTCGATGATACGTTCCGCGGCTCAGGCGCCGGGGCCCGGTGAGCACCACACGCCTGGCGGCGGCCAGGACCGGCCGCCGCCAGGCGTGTGCGCACACGAGGACCGAGGTCAGTCCACGATCCTCAGGGCCCGCTCCGGGCAGGCCTCGACGGAGTTCCGGGCCTCCTCCAGCAGTTCGGCCGGGATCTCGTCGACCAGGGCGACGGCGATGCCGTCCTCCCGGAGGTCGTAGATCTTCGGCCAGCCGAAATAGCACAGACCGTGCCCCTTGCAGAGGGCCTCGTCGACCTGCAGGCGTGGCATGGGTTTCCCTCCTACTGACTGCTGACGTGCTGTTGAGCTGCTGGCTGAGGGGTCAGCGCACGGCCACGCGGACCGACTCCATGCCCCAGATGACGAACGCGGAGTTGCGGCGCGGTTCCTCGACGAGCCCGAGGTCCGGGCACAGGTCACGGATCGAGGTGAAGGTCTCCTCCAACTCGATGCGGGCCAGCGGCGCGCCCAGGCAGGCGTGCACACCGCCGCCGAAGTTGACGTGGCGGGAGGCGTTCACGCGACCGACGTCCAGCACCTCCGGGTCGGTGAACAGGCGCGGGTCGCGGTTGGCCGCGCCGTACAGCATCGCGATCTTCGCGCCGAAGGGGATCTTCCGGCCGGCGATCTCGACGTCGTCGGCCAGCACCCAGCGCTCGAACAGCTGCAACGGGGGATCCCAGCGGATGACCTCCTCCACCGCCTGCCGCGGGGCCACCTCCTGCGAGGTCACCCGCGCCCACTGGCCGGGGTGGCGCAGCAGGGCGGTCATGCCGTTGCCGGTGGTGTTGACCGTGGCCTCGTGACCGGCGTTCAGCAGGACGATCACCGTGGACACGATCTCGTCGTCGGTGAGCTTCCTGCCCTCCTCGGTCTCGGCCTGGACCAGTGCGCTCACCAGGGCGTCGTCGGGCTGCCGGCGGCGCAGCGCGATGAGTTCGCGGACGTAGGCGATGAAGGCCGCGGCCGAGTCGTTGGCCTGCTTCGCCTGCTCCTCGGTGGTGTCGAGCTCGTACATCTTCACCATCGCGTGCGCCCAGTCCAGGAACAGCGGGGCCTGCTCCTGGTCGGCTCCGAGCAGTTCGCAGACGATCGACACCGAGTACGGCATCGCATAGTCGTGCAGCAGGTCGAACTCGCCCTGCTCGACGAGGTCCGAGAGCAGCTTCCGGGAGCGGGCGCGGACCGCGTCGCGCATCTGCGTCACACGGCGCGGGGTGAAGGCGGAGGACACCAGCGAGCGGATCCGGGTGTGGTCCGGCTGTTCGAGGTCCAGCAGGCTCCACTTCTCGGCCTGCCAGAAGTCGGCCCACCGGGCGTCGCGCGGCGCGACCCCCATCTCCTCGGGGGTGTACTTGTGGCCGAAGTTCCGGGTGAGGCGGGCGTCCCGCTGGCACGCGAACACGTCCTCGTGGCGCGTCACGAGCCAGAGTCCCAGCGACTCCGCCCTGACGACGGGGGTGTTCTCCCGCAGGTGGTTCAGAACCGGGTAGGGGTCCTTCAGGAACTCGGGGTCGGTCGGATCGAAAATCTGCGCGTCCTGCTGCGAACTGCCCATGGTTCTTCCTTTCAACGTCAACGCTCACCGGTGCGCCGGTGCACCGAACGCGGCTCCTCGGACGGCCTTCCGGCAGTCCGCTCAGCCGTTGGGCGGCCCCAGCCGCTCGCACTCCTCCGAGATCCTTCTGCGCGCGAGCATCGCGTCCCTCGGGCGGTTGATCGTCGTCGCACCGGTCAGCCGGTCGCCGAGCCGGTGCGTGACGAACAGGGCGCCGTCGCCGTCGAGTTCGACCTCGCTGCGCCCGCCCGCGAGGATGCGGCCGACGTGCTGGATCTTCATGTCCAGCTGGTCGGACCAGAAGTACGGCACATGCACGAACGGGGTCCGGGCCGCGCCCTCCCCGCGCAGCTCGCCCAGCAGGTTCGCGGCCGCCGTCGCACCCTGCTCGCGGGCGGTGCTCCAGTGCTCGACACGCATCCGGGCGCCGAAGGCGGGGTTGTGCCAGCGCGCCGCGTCACCGGCGGCGTAGACCAGGTCCGCCGAGGTCCGGCAGTAGGCGTCGGCCTCGATGCCGTCGCCCAGTTCCAGGCCCGATCCGGCCAGCCATCCGGTGGCCGGGCGCACTCCCACACCGGCGACGACGATGTCCGCCTCGATCGCCCGGCCGTCGTCCAGGACGACGGTGGAGACCCGCCCGTCGCCCCTGACCTCCGCGACCGAACGCGACGTCAGCAGGGTGACCCCGCTGTCCCGGTGGGCGGCGCACACCCGCTCGGCGGCGACCTCGCCGATCGCCGGGGCGAGCGGCAGCGGAAGCAGCTCGACGACGGTGACGTCGAGCCCCAGCCGGACGGCGGTCGCGGCCACCTCGAGGCCGATGAAGCCGGCGCCGACGAGCACGATCGACCGGGCGGTCCGCAGCGATCCGCGCAGCACGAGCGCGTCCTCGAGGGTGCGCAGCCGGTGCACCCGGGCCTGCTCGTCCGGGAACGGCAGGGGCCTGGACTCCGTCCCCGGGGCCAGGACGACCCCGGACGCCCGCAGCTCCGAACCGTCGCTCAGCCGCAGCACCCGCTGCCCGGAGTCCAGCCCGGTCACCGACGCGCCCAGCGAGAGGGTGATCCCCAGCCGGGACCAGTCCGCGGTCGACTGGAACTGAAGCGCCGGCAGATCGAGCCCGTCCTGGAGAACCTGCTTGGACAACGGCGGCCGGTCGTAGGGGAGTTGTGCCTCCGCCTCGATCAGCCGGATCTCCCCGTCATAGCCCTTGGTCCGCAGCGCCTGTGCGGCCGCGGTGCCGGCGACGGAGCCGCCCACGACGCATATGCCCGGCCGATCACCCACGTGTTGCTCCAACTCACCAGCCGACAAGCGCTCGACCGGCATTCCGTGACCCGCTCGGCAGCACTGAACAGACTTCTGACAAATGAGCGGGGCAAGGGCCGGAGAAGGCTCCCCGACTCATGCCCCCACGGGGAACCTACGTCCCGGCGGCAAGTTTAGTCAACCGTTTGACTTGCGTCCGTGACGCGGGGCGGGACCTGCGAGACGCTCACCGCGTCTCACGGATGACGTTCTTGCTCAGCACGAAGTGCGCACCCTTCACGCCGTTGACCACCTGCGTCACCCTGAGGTCGCCGGCCACGCTGAGCAGGGAGTAGGACTCCCGCTGGGACAGCCCCCACCGGCGCCCCATCTCGTAGACGGTCTCCACTGCGGCGATACGGACCGCTTCGTCGAGGTTCTCGTGGAAGCCGTGCACCATCACCTCCGTGTCGGTCTCCAGCAGCGGTGTGCGGATGCGCAGGTTCTTGTGCAGGACGAACTGGAGCATCACGTTCAGATGCCCCTCGATCGCGGTTCCCGAGATCTCGCCGTCGCCTTCGGCGAAGTGGGTGTCACCGGCCCAGAACAGCGCCGACGGAACCTGGACGGGATAGAACATGCGGGTCCCTGGAACGAAACTGCGGTTGTCGACGTTTCCGCCGAACTCTCCCGGTGGCACCGTGTGGATCCGGCCGCTCCGGGCCGGCGCCACCCCGGCGGTGCCCATGTGGGGGCGCAACGGCACGCTCACGCCGCGCAGCGCGGACTGGCGGGCGACGGTGTGCGGCTCGATGAGCGTGCCGGGGTGCGGCGGCTCGTCGGCGTAGGGGTACGCGTACTGGAACAGGCCCTTGGCGGTGCCCTGTTGCCAGTCGGCCTCGTAGACCACCACGTGCTGGTGGGACTCCAGATCCGTGGCCGTCGCGTGGCCGAGCGGGGCGCGCACCGGTCCGTACAGCAGCCCCCAGTTGGCCTGGAAGTTGACGCCGTAGGGCAGACGCGGCTCCGCCTGGAGGAAACGGCACTCCAGGACGTCCCCGGGCTCGGCGTCGGTGACGGCGATGGGGCCGGTGACGATGTGCGGTCCAGGGCCCCGGTCGTTCTTGTCGATGTTCTCGTACACCTCTCGTACGCCGTCGTCCATCATGAGGTCGGGTGCCTCGCCGGCGTGGTGGGTCAGGCACTCCATCGCCACGACGTCGCCGGACCGGATCGTCAGCGCCGGTTCAAGTGCGTTGTCGAAATAGCCCCATTGGCAGGTCTCGGGGGTGGCGGTCAGCTTGTGGTACACGCAGGTCTCCCGTCATCCGGTGATGTGGCACTCGTACGAGGAAACTGGTGTTGCTGCCTGCTGGCCGCCGTCCCTACCAGGACGGCGGGGGACACCCTCGCGCTCTCCGTGGCCCCGGGCGTGGCCCATCTGGCTGTCGTGGTCGTGTGCTTGGCGCACGGAAGGCAATCGCGGTGTCGACCTCCGCAGTATTGCATACGATATGCTGTAGACCGCAAGGCCTTGCAATGGGCTGCGTGGGTGCGTCCGAGGTCACGCACCCGGCGGGCACGGAGTGATCGGTATACCATTTCTGTCATGGTTGTGACTTTGAGGCGGAGAACGTCCCCGACGCGCCGGCGTGGGCCCCTGAGCGCAAGGTCGTGATCCGTGGCGGCGGGGCCGTCGCCAGCGATGGGCACGTCCTGCTCCGAACCTGTCCCGCAACACCTTCACCCGAAAGGTTCTCCAAGTGCCGTCGGAGCCGGACGCCTCCAGTCACCGGCCGGGCCTGCGCGGCGCGTTGGCCTCCCTGCGGGGAAACCGGCCCTTCCAGTGGCTGTGGTTCTCCAACGTGTTCTTCTTCGGCGGAGTGTGGACCCAGACCCTGGTACTCGGCTGGCTCGCGTTCGAGTTGACGCACTCCGAGTTCCTTGTCGCGGTGTTCACCGCCGCGCGCCTGGCGCCGATGTTCCTCGGCCCGGTGGCCGGCGCGTTCGCCGACCGGCACAACCGTGTCCGGCTGCTCGTCGTCGCCTGCGCCTGGGCCACGGGCGCGGGCACCACGGTGGCGGCACTGGCCACGGCGGACCTGCTGCCGTACTGGGTACTGGTCGTCGGCGGCCTGGCCATCGGCCTCGCCCAGTCCCCGTCGCAGCCGGCCCGGGCCTCGGTGGTGCTCGAACTCGTGGGGCAGGAGAAACTCTCCAATGCCAACGCGCTCAACGCCATGGCGATGAACATGACGCAGGTGATCGGCCCGGGGCTCGGCGGAGCCATGATCGCGGCGATGGGCGCACCGGCCGCGCTGTGGGTCTCGACCGCCTGGTACGGGGCCTCACTTGTGATGCTCCTGCCCCTGCGGGGCCATGGGAAGGTCGTCCACGACCAGGCGCAGTCGGTGCGGGCGATGGTCGTCGGCGGACTGCGGATCATCGCGCGCAGCCGGCTCGCGGTGGCGGTGCTCGTCGTCACCCTGGCGGCCAACACGCTGCTGTGGCCGGTGTACCAGGCCTTCATGCCGGTCTTCGCCGAGCAGTCCCTCGGGCTCGACGCCGCGGGACTCGGCGCTCTGCTGACGTGCTGCGGCATCGGGGGACTGGTCGGTTCACTGGTCATCGCGGGTCTGGGCGACTTCCCTTACAAAGGTGGTTTGTTCGTCTTCGGCACCGCGGCCTGGGCCGCCCTGTGGGCGGTGTTCGCCCTGTCCCGCACGGTGTCGCTGTCGCTCGTGCTCATGTGCGTCATAGGCCTCACCAGCGCGGCCTTCGGGGTGCTGCAGACCACCCTGTTGCTGCTGACGACCGATCCGGCCGTCCACGGCCGGGCACTGGGACTTCAGGAACTGTGCATCGGTGTCATGCCTGTTGCCACCCTTGTCCTCGGCGCGACGGCGGAGCGGGCAGGGGTGGCCAGGACGGTGTTCTGCGCGGCTCTCCTCCTTCTGTGCGGGCTGGGCGTGCTGGCACTGCGGGTGCCGTCGCTGCTCACCTTCAGTGGCCGCCGTACCCCGTGACGAGTGCGGCGGCCCAGGGGCCGGGGAAGCCGAACGTCGCTTCAGCTCTCCTGGCCGACGGGTTCGGCGTCGGCGCCGGGCTTCCAGCGCGCGAAGATCGTGCTGCCGCCCCAGTCGCAGACCAGACCGGTCGGCACCGAGATCCGCGCGGACGTCGACTCCGGCATCGTCTACGTGTGACGTGGGCCGCTCTCGCGGCCGCAGCGGTTCCCCGGCCGGCGACGGGCCGTGTGCGGGGGCCGCTGTCTCATTGGCAAAGGAAACGGAGGGCCCGCGCATGGCCGACACTCCACGCAACAAGATCTCCTCGGCCCGCCGGTGGACGGCCCGCGCGCTGGCGGCGGGTGCCGCGGCGCTGACCCTTGCCGCCTGCTCGGCAACAACGGACTCCGTGCCGCCGGGCAGTACCTCATCGCCTCCGGTGCCTGCCCCGGCGACGAGCCGGTCACGCGGCACCGTGAGCAGTAAGGAAGCGACCGCGCAGCTCCTCGCGGCGGCGGGGGACAACAACACGAGCTCCGCGGCCAGGGCCATCAAGGCCGGCGCGAACCTCGAAGCGCGCGACGACCAGGGACGGACGCCGCTTGTCGTGGCCACCAAGGCCAATCACGTCAAGCTGGCACGCCTGCTGCTGGAGTCCGGCGCGGATCCCAACGCGAAGGACGGCATCCAGGACTCCGCCTTCCTGTACGCCGGGGCGGAGGGACTCGACGAGATCCTCGAACTCACCCTCGAGCACGGCGCCGACGTGCGCAGCACCAATCGCTACGGAGGGACCGCACTGATCCCCGCCAGCGAACACGGACACGTCGAGACCGTCCGGATCCTGCTGGCGGCCGGTGTGCCCGTCAACCACGTCAACAACCTGTCGTGGACCGCCCTGCACGAAGCGATCGTGCTCGGAAACGGCTCCCGGGACCACGTCACGGTGGTCAGGCTGCTCCTCGCGGCGGGCGCGGACCCGTCGATCCCCGACAAACAGGGAGTCCTGCCCCGTTACCTCGCGGCACGGCGCGGCTACCAGGAGATCGTGCAGGAGATCGACCGGGCATCCTGACAGGGGGAGGCAGCGTGAACGACAGTGCGAACGGCCTACCATCTACGGAATGTTGAAGCAACAAGGTGACGGTCCCGCCTGCCGGGAAGAGGTACCGGTGTGGCGCGTGCCGGGGATGCGACCCCTGCTGGCCTCGACGGCGCTGGGCTTCGCCGGCCTGTCGTTGCTGATGCCGGTCGCCCCCCTGTGGGCCCTTGAAGGCGGGACGGACGAACTGGGCGCGGGCCTGGTCAACACCGTGCTGATGCTCTTCACGGTGATCGCCCAGCTGCTGGTCGGCCGGATCCTCCAACGCCTGGGCTGGCAGAGGTCGCTGGCCCTCGGCTCGTGCCTGCTCGGACTCCCCGCCCTGGGGCATCTGGCCACCAGCCAGGCGGGAGCCGTCATGGGCCTCGCGGCGGTGCGGGGCCTCGGGTTCGGGATCCTCACCGTGTGCGGTGCCACCGGAGTGGCCGCGCTCGTCGAACCCGCCCGCCGCGGCCGGGCGGTCGGAGCCTACGGGCTCGCCATCGCGGCCCCTCAGTGCCTGCTCATCCCGGTCGCGCCCTGGCTGGCCGAACGCGTCGGATTCTGGCTGGTGTTCACGTGCGCGGCCGTGCCGCTGCTCGCCATCCCGCTGGCACCGCGCGTGGCACGCGCCCTGCACGACAGCGGCGACGTAACCACCGCACCCGCCGAAGCACGGGACACGAGCCGACTGCGCCGCGTCCTGATCGGTCCGATCGCGGCGCTGCTCGCCATCACCGCGGCCGGTGGCGCCATCCTCACCTTCACCCCCCGCCTGCTGTCCGACCCGGTCGCCGTCTACCTCGCGCTCCTGGCGTTCACCGCTACGGCGGCGCTGAGCCGATGGAGGTTCGGACACGTCGCGGACCGCAGGGGCGCCGCCCCGGCGATCGCCCCGCTGCTGTTCGCCGGCGCCGTCGGGCTCGCCGTGATCGGCGCGGGCACGGCAGGCCGGTCCGGTGCGGCAGGGCCGGTTCTGGTCGTGGCCGGCATGCTCGTCGTGGGCGTCGCCTACGGCGGCCTGCAGAACCTGACGCTGGTGCAGGCCTTCGCCGCCGCCGGGGAGCGGGCCCGCTCCTCCGTCAGCGTCGCGTGGAACGTCGGCTTCGACGCCGGCACCGGGCTCGGTGCCTTCGCCGCGGGAGCGGTCGTCACCGTGAGTTCCTACACGGTCGCGTACGCGGTTCTCGCCGCCGCCACCGCTCTTGTGGGCGCCTGCTGGGCGGGCGCACGGTGGCGCAACCGCGGCGCGGCAGGGTGAGCCGCGTCCCGAACGGCTCGACGACCCGACGTCCTCACGCGACGGAAAGCTGGGGCGGCGTGCCCGGCCTGACGCGGCGGAAACCTCGGTCGGCGTGCGGCGGGGACCTCGGTCGGCGTACTCGGTCCCGAAACGGCCTCCGCGTTGGCCTCCTACGTGGCCGAGGGCCAGCACATGCCGTCGCCGACAAGGTGCCCATCAAGCTGATCATCGTCGACCGGAGCATCGCCCTGCTGCCCCTCGACCCGGGCCACGAGGGCGAACCCGGCGCTCGTCGTGCACCGCACCGGGCTGCTCACCGCGCTCGGTTCGCTCTTCGACGAGTGCTTCGAGAAGGGCTGGCGGCTGCGCGCATCCGGAACCGGCCCCGGCCCGGACGGTCCCGGCGAGTCCCGGCCCGACGCCGTCGACCGCCAGATCGTCGCCCTGCTGCACGTCGGCCTCACCGACGCGGCCATCGCCCCCGGTGCGCCAGGAGGTGTACGTCGACGCGAACGTCGGCGGCATCACCCTGTCGTACAACAACATCGACGCGGCCGACGCCGCGCCCGTGACGGCGACGGGCGTGCGCGTGGACGGCAGCGAGGTGCGGCTGAACGCCGACCAGGAGGCGGACGGCTCGTACACCCTGGCCGACTCCACCCGCGACATGTACGCGCGGACCGGCGGCCAGATACGCACCGACGACGCGCAGCGCAAGAACTACAGGCTCGTCGCGGGCGGCCCGGTCACCGACGACGTCCCGCTGGTGAAGTCCTCCACCGACCGCTTCGACGGCGCGAACACCACCTCCGGCGCGGTCGACGCCCACGTCAACGCCGCCAAGGTCTACGAGTACCTCAAGAACCAGCTCGGCCGCGACGGCGTCGACGGCAAGGGCGGCAGCATCTACTCGGTCGTCAACGTCGCCAGCAACGGCAAGGACTACGCCAACGCCTTCTGGGACGGCTCCAAGATGGTGTACGGCCACATGAACGGCGTGCCGCTGTCGGTGGGCCTGGACGTGGTCGGCCACGAGATGACGCACGGCGTCACCGAGCATGCCGCCGGACTCGTCTACCTCAACCAGTCGGGCGCCCTCAACGAGGCCATCTCCGACTACTTCGGCAACGCCATGGAGACCGCCGACAAGGGCATCGCCATGAGCGACCCCGCGTCCGGCCTCGTCGGCGAGTACCTCTGCAACGGCACCAAGCCGCTCGAGGACTGCGCCCTGCGCGACCTGAACGACGGCCGCAACGCGCAGAAGGACTTCCTGCCCATCACGCTCGACATCGACAACGGGGGAGTGCACTCCAACTCCACCATCGTCGGCGGCGCGCTGTGGGACATCCGCAAGACCATCGACACCAAGCTCGCGGACCAGATCATCTACCGGGCCGCGGAGAACTACCTCACCCCGCTGTCCGGCTTCACCGACATGCGCAACGCGGTCACCCTCGCCGCGAAGTCCATGAAGGTCTCCACGGCCGACCTCGCCGCGATCGACAAGGCCTTCGACACCCACGGCATCGAGCAGGGCTGGGAACGCAAGGGCGGCACGCACGACGCCACCACCATCGGCGCCAACGTCCTGCCCGCCTACGAGGTCTACGGCGGCGTCGACGAGCAGGCCGCCCAGATCAACGGCGACGTCTACGCCATCAGCCACGGCGACGCCATCGCCTGGGACCAGGGCGGCGCCGCGTTCGGCATCACCGTGGGCCGATTCTCCAAGAACCCGCAGCACGAGCTGGCCCAGAAGGACGCCTACCTGCTCGACCCGTCCCTCGACAGCGACCGCGTCGTCTTCACCCGGATCGCCGCCGACGGCGTCGGCATCTACCAGGCCGGCGACAAGGGCCAGGGCGAGATCAAGAAGCTGGTCGACGAGCCGGGCGCGGACGAGACCGAGCCGGTCACCGAGAACGGCGCCCTCGCCTACATCCGCACCACCTCCGACGGCGAGCAGGACGTCATGCTCCGCAAGGCCGACGGCACCACGGTCAACGTGACGCCCGAGCCCGGCACCAGACCTCCCACCTCGCCATGAAGAACGGCACCATCGCCTGGGCCGGCGGCGACGGCACGTACCTCTACATCCACGACATCGCCACCGGTACCACGCAGAACAAGCGGATCGGCGGCTTCCTGTTCAACTACATCTCGGACATCCAGCTCACCTCGGACCGCGTCTTCTACCGTGTGACGAACGGCTTCCTGATCCCGAGCACCACGCTGGGCTCTGCGCCGGTCGACGACGTGAACCAGATGGCGAACCTGCGCTACCCGTCGAGCCTCTACGCCGCCCAGTTCTCCGTGAACGACAACTACCTGGCGTACTCGACGTACAGCATCTGGGGCGCCCTCGGCTCCTGGGACGGCCCCACCAAGGTGAAGGTCGCCAAGACCTCCGACGTGCTGGCCGGCCTGAACAACTTCAGCCGCGTCTCCTGCTCCTCCGGCTCGCAGCTGGCCCCGTCCCTCGGTGACGGCCGGCGCGTCGTCTGGGTGGACACCACGGCCGCCACGACGGACGTCGTGACCCGCGAGACGTTCGCCAACACCTGCGCCTAGCCTCTATGGCAGTACGGCACTGAGGGCGGCCACCGGTTCGACCGGTGGCCGCCCGCGTCGTGCCGATCGTCCGGTCGGGGAGGTGCCTGACCGCTGCCGCGCCGGCCCGCGCGCGCGGGCCGGCCCAGGACGACTCCGACCAGGACGAGCACCAGCCCGCACAGTTGCTGGACCGTCAGCACTTCGCCGGCGACTGCTGTGCCGAGCAGTACACCCGTGACGGGGTTGAGCAGTCCGATCAGTCCCACTGTTCCCGCGGGCAGGTGTCGCAACCCGGTGAACCAGGCGGTGAAGGCCAGAGCGGTGGCGACCAGGGCGACGTAGCCGAACGCCAGGAGTGCCGGTGTGCGGAGCGCGGGCGGAGGGCCCTCCGCCACCGCGGCGACGGGCAGCAGGAACAGGCCTCCGGCGGTGAGCTGCCAGGCGGTCGAGGCGAGCACGTCGGCACCGGCGCTCCACCGCTTGGCCAGGACGTGGCCGAAGGCCGACACGAGCATGGCCGCGGCCGAGGCGAGGATTCCGGGCACGCTCACCCCTCCCACCCCCGTGAGCAGCATGAGGCAGACCCCGCCGAGCCCGATTGCGGCGCCGGCCAGGTGTGAGATGCCGGGCCGCTCGGAGACCAGGGCCCAGGCGATGAGCATCATCGCCAGCGGGGACACCGCCATGACGGTCGAGGCGACGCTCGTCGGCAGCAGCTGGGAGGCGGCGTAGACGAGCACGAAGAACACGCTCACGTTGAGCAGCCCGAGCACGGCGGACCGCCACCACCAGGCGCCGCGTGGCCGCTGCCGGCACAGGGCCAGCAGGGCGAGGCCGGCGGGCAGCGCCCGCAGGGCGGCCCCGAAGAGCGGGCGGTCGGCCGGCAGGAACTCGCGGGTGACGAAGTAGTTGGTACCCCAGGCCACCGGAGCGACGGCGGTCAGTGCCACCCAGCGAAGATTAGTTTCCATGGAAGGTAATATAGCTTCCGTGGAAGCTAGTATGGGGTCCATGGACGATCCGCAACCGCTGGACCGCGTAGCCCGCATCCAGGCCGACTGGCGCCGCGAACGACCCGACGTCGACATCACCCCGCAAGGAGTGATCGGCCGACTGCACCGCCTGGCCGGCCGGCTCACCGAGGAGCTCTGTCTCGTCTACGGCCGCTACGGTCTCGGCGAGGGAGAGTTCGACGTCCTGTGCGCACTGCGCCGCGCCGGCGAGCCCTACGAAAGGGCACCCGGTGAACTCGCCGCGTACACCATGGTCACCACCGGCGCGATCACGAAGAGGGTCGACCGTCTCGAACAGGCCGGACTCGTCACCCGCCGCCGTTCCGGCGACGACCAGCGCGGCCGGATCGTCGCCCTCACCCGCCCCGGGCGCGAGCTGATCGACCGCGCGTTCACCGACCACATGCGCAACGAACGCCGGCTGCTGGATCTGCTGACGCCCACCGAGGCCGAGGCGCTCGAAACGCTGCTCACCACCTGGCTCTCCCGCATGGAGGATCCGCGCCCTTCCGACGACGCCGAATGACCCGCCGCGTCCCGGGCGGCCGTGTCACGCAGGAGGTGACACTCGGGACCGACTCGGTGGCCGAGTTCGCGACGCCCCTGGTGGAGACACCGGAACGGGTGCCGGAGCAAGCTCGACGACTCCGGACGGCCGGTGGTGTCCGCCGACGCGGGCATCGGGATCTCTCCGGGCGGCCTGGACTGACCGTCGCTCCCCGATCCGGGGCTGGAACCGAATCAACGGTGACACCGTCGAAGGGCCAACTGAGCTACGGGGAGGCCCTTTCATGACGAGAACCCGCACGCATCTGCTCGTCGCGTCCGCTGGGATTGTCCTCGCCGCGGTCGGCTGCGGGACAGGGTCCGCGACGCCCGCCGAAGGGGCTCCCCAGGTAAAGCAGGCCCGATGGTCCGAACCGGACCGGTACTCCTTCCGGCTTCTCTCCGAGTCCGGAGAACGGGGTGGCCTCGGGGACTACCGGATCACGGTGGAGAACGGAAAGGTCGTCAAGGCGATCGGCCTCGACGAGTCGGCGCGGCGTACCGTCGAGGACAATCCACAGAACGTCCCGACCCTGGGCGGTCTCCTCACCCAGGTCCAGGAGGCGCGCGCAGATCACGCCGAAGTCGCGCACGCGGTATACGCCGCAGACGGCCACCCCACCGAGGTCCACATCGACTGGCAGAAGAACGCCATCGACGACGAGGCCGACTACTACGTCACTGAATACCGCGAACTCCCCTGACCGCGTGCGACGAGGTCCCGGGGCCCTGCCGTGGGCCTTCGGCCGTTCGGCGAATCGCCGGTGAGCCGTGCACGTATGTCCAGTGCCGTATCAGCGAACCTTCGCCCCGTCGGAAACCGTGTGCGAGTCACCCGGAGAGGTCTTTACCCTCCGGGCATGGATCTTCGTGAAGAACTTCCGAGCGACAGACAGGCCGTGCGGGATGTTCACCTGCAGGCGTTCGGTGACCATGGCCCTGTCGTGGCCGACCTGGTCGATACCCTGCGGGACACCATCACGCCCGAGGACGGTCTCTCACTGGTCGCCGAGCGCGACAGGCGGATCGTCGGCCATGTCATGTTCACCCGTAGCCTGCTCGATGCCCCTCGGAAGCTGGTCGAAGTGCACGTCCTCAGCCCGTTGGCCGTGATGCCCGAGCTCCATGAGCGCGGTATCGGCTCGGCCCTGGTCCGACACGGACTGGGGATCCTCGCCGAGCGAGCTGTTCCCCTCGTCTTCCTGGAGGGCGATCCGGGCTATTACTCGCGCTTCGGCTTCGCGCCCGGTGGTGGCCTGGGCTTCCGAAAGCCGTCCCTGCGTATCCCGGACGGTGCCTTCCAGGCCATCAGGCTCCCCGAGTATGAGCCATGGATGACGGGGACGCTGGTCTATGCGGAGCCGTTCTGGCGGCATGACGCAGTCGGCCTCCGTGACCCCAACGCACAGTGACTCGAGCGCCGATACCCCCGTCGTGAAATGACGCGCCGTCTGGATGCCGGTCCAGGCGGCGCGGTGTCGCCAGGCTGTGCGGGTGGCGGAAGGAGTACGCGTCCGCGAGATCGACGACGACGAGGGCAGGCGCCTGCCGCGGACCATCCGCAGGGGAACTGGCTCGGCGGTGACCTGGCGGCGGGCACAGATGGTGCCGCTGCCCGCGCAGTGAATGCCCGTGACGAAGATCGCCGAGGTCACGTTCACCAGCGCGGACCGCGTGCGGACACGCGGCACTCGGACCGCGGTCGACACCGGCAGCTGCTCCCCTCGCGCACGCACCCGCACTCCCGGCGTCTCTGCTCGCACGCAACACACGCACCGTCCGGCCCCGTTGACCGCCTCGCGAAGGGAACCTACTCTGAGCGGCGCAACTCAGTAAGCGCTTTCCATGTCCCGTAGGCAGTTTTCTCACTCGCACCGGGAGCGCCATGAGTCCACTGGTCCGCAGCACTCGGTCCCCCCTTCCCGTCCTCGCCGTACTTCTCGCCCTCCTTCTCGCCTGGGCCGTGGCCGCGTCGCCACCGGCGCACGCCGACCCGCAGTTCCGGGTCCTGGTCTTCTCCAAGGTGACCAACTTCCGTCACGACTCGATCCCCGCCGGTGTCGAGGCGATCAAGAAGATGGCAGCGGAGAACAACTTCGAGGTCGAGGCGACCGACGACTCGACTGCCTTCACCGACGCCAACCTCTCCCGCTTCCAGGCGATCGTCTTCAACAACACCAACTCCACGCCCGAGTCCGGCGACCTGCTCGACGCCGACCAGCGCGCCGCTCTCCAGAAGTACATCCGCGGCGGTGGCGGCTGGGTCGGCCTGCACTCGGCCTCCGCCAGCGAGCGCGACTGGGACTGGTACGGGGACCTGGTCGGCGCGGTCTTCGACCAGCACCCGGCCGTCCAGACCGGCCGGATCAAGGTGCTCGACCAGGCGCACCCTTCCACCGAGGGACTCCCGGACCTGTGGGAGCGCACCGAGGAGTGGTACAACTGGCGCCTCAACCCCACCGGCAAGGTCCACACGCTCGCGCAGATCAAGCAGCGTGACGGCATCACCGGCCTGACCCAGGGCGTCGACCACCCGTGGTCCTGGTGCCAGAACTACGACGGCGGCCGGTCCTGGTTCACCGCCGGCGGCCACGACCCCTCCGCCTTCTCCGAGCCGCTGTTCGTCAAGCACCTCCTCGGCGGCATCGAGTGGGCGGCCGGGGCCAGGCCCGGCGACTGCTCCGCCACCAAGACCGGCAGTTTCCAGCGCAGTCCGCTGGTCACCGACGGCCTGGCCGACCCGTTCGAGCTGGCCGTCGCGCCCGACCGCAGGGTCTTCTTCATCGAGCGCACCGGCAAGCTGAAGATCGTCGACCAGGAGAACCTGAAGGTCACCACCGCCCTGGACTTCGAGTACACCCCCGAGATGACCAGCCAGTCCGACGGACTGCTCGGCCTCGCCCTGGACCGCCACTTCGCGGACAACAACCGGCTGTACCTGCTCTACTCGGACAAGACCGAGAAGCGCCTCAACCTCTCCCGCTTCACCGTGTCCGGCTCCACCGTCGACCCGGCGTCCGAGAAGCGGCTGCTGACGATCCCGACCTGGCGCGGCGAGGGCCGGGCCAACTCGCACATGGCGGGCTCACTCGCCATGGACACCAAGGGCAACCTGTACGCGGCGACGGGCGACAACACCGACCCGTTCGAGTCCGACGCCTTCGCCCCGATCGACGAGCGCGAGGGCCGCCGTGCCTGGGACGCGCAGGGCACCGCGGGCAACACCAACGACCTGCGTGGCAAGGTCCTGCGCATCCACCCGGAGGACGACGGCACCTACACCGTGCCCGAAGGCAACCTCTTCGCACCCGGGACGGACAAGACCCGCCCCGAGATCTACGTGATGGGGATGCGCAACCCGTTCCGGATCACCATCGATCCGCACGACGACGCGCTGATGATCGGCGACTACGGTCCGGACGCCAAGCAGGAGGTGCCCGACCGCGGTCCCGAGGGCACGGTCGAGTTCAACCGGGTCACCAAGGCCGGCAACCTCGGCTGGCCGTACTGCATCGGCGACAACATCCCGTTCAACGACTACGACTTCGCGACGAAGAAGTCCGGTCCGAAGTTCGACTGCGGCGCGCTCGTGAACGACTCGCCGAACAACACCGGCGTGCGTGAACTGCCGCCCGCCCAGCCGGCGGTGGTGTGGTACGCGTACTCGGCCTCGAAGGAGTTCCCCGAGCTCGGGGCGGGCGGCGGCGGCCCGATGGGCGGGCCCGTCTACGCGTACGACGAGGACAACCCGTACAAGGCCAAGTTCCCCGCCTACTTCGACAAGAAGTGGTTCACCTACGAGCTGACGCGTCAGTGGTTCAAGACCTTCTCGTTCCAGCAGCAGGACCAGTCCTTCGAGAACTCCCGCTTCCCGGACGCCGAGAAGGGCGAACTGCTGTCGATCAACTCCGTCTTCGCGGACATGAAGTGGAACCAGCCCTTCGAGGCGGAGTTCGGCCCCGACGGCGCCCTGTACGTGATCGACTTCGGTCTCGGCAGCGGAACCGGGCGCGGCGGCAGCAACGAGGGGTCGGGCATCTACCGCATCGACTACGTCCAGGACGGACGGCTGCCGACCGCGAAGGCGGCGGCCGGCCCGGACAACGGTCCCGCGCCGCTGACGGTGAAGTTCTCCAGCGAGGGGTCGGGCGTGCCGGACGGGAAGCCCGTGACGTACGCCTGGGACTTCGACGGGAACGGGACCGTCGACTCGACCGAGGCCAACCCCACGCACACCTACCGCGACAAGGGTGTGTTCACCGCCCGTCTCACGGTCACCGGTCCCGGCGGGCTGGAGGCCGCGGCGGTGAAGGAGATCACCGTCGGCAACACCCGGCCCGAGGTGACGATCCAACAGCCGCCGAACGGCGGGATGTTCACCTTCGGTGACACCATTCCCTTCAGGGTCAAGGTCAAGGACCCGGAGGACGGCACGATCGACTGCGAGCGCGTGGTCGTGCAGTCCCAGCTCGGCCACGACACGCACCTGCACCCGCTGGACAACTACACCGGGTGCGAGGGCGAGATCGTGACCGACACCGGTGACAGCCACGGCCCGGGCCAGAACCTGTACGCCGGGATCAGCGCGCAGTACGAGGACAAGGGCGCCCCGGGCGCGCCGGCCCTCACCGGCTCCGCGGCGCTGACGCTGCGTCCCGCGTTCCGCGAGGCCGAGCACTACACCGCCACCGGCGGCGCCAACGGCGGCGCTCAGATCGGGGACCGGGCCGACGCCTCCGGCGGCAAGCGGCTCGTCGAGATCGAGGACGGCGACTGGATCAGCCTCGACCCGGTTCACCTGAAGGGCATCGACTCGGTGACCGTCGGCGCGGCGTCCGGTGGCATCGGCGGTGACGTGGAGTTCCGGGCGGGCTCGCCCACCGGGAAGCTCCTCGGCACGGCCCACATCCCCAGTACCGGTGGCTGGGGCAACCTCGTCTCGCCGACGGTCGATCTGGCCGACCCGGGCGGGACGACGAAGCTGTACGTCGTCTTCCGCAACCCGGAGTGGACGGCCGACAAGGCGGATCTGCTGGCTCTGGACTGGCTGCACTTCAACGGTCCCGGCGTCCAGCAGCGGCCCGCGGGCAGCGTGGCGGTCACGGCCTCGCCGTCGCAGGGCGCCGCGCCGCTGGCCGTGTCGCTCAAGGGCACGGCGAGCCTTCAGGCCGGGCGGACCGTGAAGTCCTACCACTGGGACTTCGGTGACGGCAGCAAGACGTCGGACACGGCGACGGTCCAGCACACCTACGCCCGCAAGGGCAGCTACACCGCCCACCTCACCGTCACCGACGACAAGGGACACACGACAACAGGAGCGGTCCGGATCAGCGTGAGCTGACGGTCCGGGGCGTGCGGCCTGTGCGGCCCCCGCCGCACAGGCCGGTGGCCGGGCCCGAAGGAGCCCGGCCACCGCGCAAGGCCACACGGCGACCAACCTTCTTCGCTCCCCACCAACCCACCCCTCATCGGAGGCGACAGCACATGGACGGCGCACAACGGCACGCAACGCGCAACATGGGATCGAAGTCCGCGCACGCGCCCGGACCCGGCCGGCGGTTGTTCCTCGGCGGCCTGCTCGGCGCCGCGGCGGCAGCGGCGACGGCCGGCGCGGCGAGTGCGGCGACCGGCCCTGCCGCGAGTACCTCGGCCGAGACCGGGCAGACGCGGCGGATCCCGCCGAGCGCGATCGGCATGCACCTGTACACCATGCGCGACCCGCTGGCGCGGGACTTCGAGGGCACCCTCGAGAAGCTGGCGGCCATCGGCTACGCGACCGTCGGAGTGAGCGGCCGCCACGGGCACAGCGCCGCCGACATACGGCGGATGCTGGACGCGACGGGCCTGAAGGCGGTCCTCGAACACGTCGGATACGAAACGGTCACCGGCAGCGGTCTGCCGCAGGCCCTCGAGGACGTCCGTACGCTCGGCGGGAAGTGGATCGTCGTACCGAGCCTGCCGAGCTCCCTGCTCTCTCCGGATGGCTACCGGGAGGCCGCGCGCAAGCTGAACCAGGCGGGGCTGACGGCCCGCGGGGCCGGGCTGAAGGTGCTGTTCCACAATCACGAGCCGGACCACAGGACGGTCAACGGGCAGATGCTGTACGACATCCTCCTCGCGGAGACCGATCCGCACCTCGTCGGCTTCGAGCTGGACCTGTACTGGGCGGCGAAGGGCGGTGCCAAGGACCCGGCCGAATACTTCACCGAGAACCGGCACCGCTTCCCGGCCCTGCACGTCAAGGACATGGCCCCGAACGGCGACTTCGCCGACGTCGGCTCCGGCGTCCTGGACTTCCCCCACATGTTCGGCTCGGCGCGCCGAGGCGGCGTCAAGCAGTGGCTGGTCGAACACGACAGCCCGGCCGACCCCTTCGCCTCGGCCCGCACCAGCTACGAGTACCTGCGGAACGTGCGCTTCTGACCCGCGGCCTGCGACCCCGTGGCCTGTCCGGTCCAACTCCCGGCAGACCACGGGGCGTCGCCGTCCCGGCGGCAGAGGGTTCTCGTCCCCGTCCGGCTGCGGGACGGAGCCCGGCGACGGGTCGTTGCCGCCGCGGCCGGTGCCCGACTCGTCGTACGACCGGCCGGCCGTCCTCACGGCCGAAGAGCCCGCCCGCGTGGGCCGGCGGGACGACGAGCGCGGCCGGGGCGACACGGCTGGTCTCACCACGGCCGTGGATTCCACCGGTGCGCGGGACCTCTGCCCCAGCGGTCCCGAGGACTGCTCGCCGCGAGAGCCGGGCCGGAACCGAAGCCGGCTCCGGCCCGGGCGGCCCGGTCCACACCTGCGGCGCGTGCGCCGGAACGGATCGGCTCACCCCGCTCGTCGACGACGACCCGGCAGGGGAGCGCAAGCCGTTACGTCCGCTCCGGACCGGGCCGCCCGCGCGGCTGCGGGCCGTGCGCCGCCGACGGCCTGTGCATACATGCCGCACCGGTCCGGCCGGGCCGGTCGCGTCCCCCGTCGCAAAAGGGGCGGTGCCTTCGGCAGCCGAGGCCGAAGACACCGCCAGGTCGCGCCGGGGCGGAAGTTCGGCGCCCCTCAGTCGGCCGCCGAGGCCGCGCCGAGCAGGGTTCGGATGCGGGACGTGGCGCGGCGGAACTCCGGGCGGCTCATGGTGTCGGTGTAGTCACGTTCCGGCGGCAGGCCGACGTCGATGACCTCGGTGATCGTGCCGGGCCGTGCGCTCATCACCGCCACGCGGTCCGCCAGGTAGGCCGCTTCGGAGATCGAGTGGGTGACCAGCAGGACGGTGGTGCCGGTCTCCCGCCAGATGCGGTTCAGTTCGACGTTCATCTGCTCGCGGGTGAGCGCGTCGAGGGCGCCGAAGGGCTCGTCCATGAGCAGCACCGGTGGCTCGTGCAGCAGCGCTCGGCACAGCGCCACGCGCTGCTGCATGCCGCCGGACAGTTCGTGCGGGTAGGCGTCCTCGAAGCCGGTCAGGCCGGTCATCTCGATGAGTTCGCCGGCACGGGCACGGGCCCGGTCGGCGGGCATCTTCCGCATCTCGGCCTGGAGAAGTATGTTCCGCCGGACCGTGCGCCATTCGAGCAGCGCGGCACGCTGGAAGACGTACCCGATGTCGGGGCGGGGCGCGGTGACGTCCTCGCCGTGCAGCCGGACGGCGCCCGAGGACGCCCGCAGCAGGCCCGCGACGAGCTTGAGCAGGGTCGACTTGCCGCACCCGGACGGTCCGACGATGGCGACGAACTCACCGGGCGCGACGTCGAGCGAGACGTCCCGCAGGGCGGTGACGTCCCTCTTCTTCGTACGGAACCGCACCTGCACCGCGTCGAGTTCGACGGCCGTGGACGACTCGGCCGCGGACGGCTTCCGGCCGGCGTCCGCTCGCGGCGTGCGGATGGTCTTCTCTGCCACAGTCATCCCTTCGGGGCCGCGCTGGTGTCCCAGTACTCCGAGACCGGCTTGGCGTTGCGGACCATGCCGACCTGGGCGAAGAGGTCGACGGTCTTCTGCCAGTCCGCCTCGGTGTTGACGCCCGGGGCCCTGCCCTGGGTGGCGTCGGTGTGCAGCAGGGTCAGCGTGGTGGCGAACTGGTCGGACAGGACCTTCTCGGGCGGCAGTTGGCCGGAGGCGCCCGCCATCGAGGCGACGGCGGGGCCCGGGCTCTTCTCCGCCGCGGCCCACGCCTCGCTGGTGGCCTGGGCCATGCGCTTGGCCAGGTCGGGATCGCTCTTGAGGGTGCGCTGCCCGGCGATGAGGCCGTTGGAGTAGAAGTTGAGCCCATGCTCGGAGAAGCGCAGGTAGGAGACCTTCTTGCCGGCCTTGTTCTGCATGGTGGGGCCCTGGTCGCTGGCGTATCCGAGCAGCGCGTCGGTCTGGCCGGAGATCACCGCGGCGATCTTGCCGGCCGGGTCGGTGTTCTGGATCTTCACGTCGGACTCGGCGATCCCGTTCTTCTCGAGGAAGACCGGGAAGGTCCTGGACAGGGCGTCACCGGCGGTTCCCGCGATCGTCCTGCCCTTGATGTCCGAGGGTTTGTCGATGCCCTTGTCGGCGAAGAACTGCACGGACGCCGGGGTGGTTTGAAGGAACACGCCCAGGCTCTTGACCTTGACTCCCTGGTCCACGCCCGCGAGGACGGCCGGGGTGTCCGCCCAGCCGAAGTCGGTCTGCCCGGCGGCAGTGGCCTGCACGGTCTTCTGCGAGCCCTGTCCGGCCCGGATCTGGAGGTCGATGCCGTGCTTCTCGTAGATCTTCTGCTGCTTGCCGTAGTAGAACGGCGCGTGCTCGCCGTAGGGATACCAGTTCAGCGTGAGCGTGACCTTGTCGAGTTCCTTGCCCGACGCGCTCGTGGTCTTGTCCGAGGCCTCGCCGCCGCAGGCGGTGGCGAACAGCAGCAGCGGGACGAGGACGGTGGGCAGTCTGCGCAGGTGCATGGTTCGGCCCTTCTCGGAGCGGGAGCGGGAAGTTGCCTCAGTACGCGGTGCTGACGGCGTCGCCCCGGCGGCTGGCGTGCCAGGGGAGCAGGAGCTTCTCGGCGATTTCCACGATCACGAAGAGGACGACACCGATCAGCGACATCACCAGGAGCCCGGCGAAGAGCATCGGGGTGTCGAGATTGCCGTTGGCCTGGAGGATCACATAGCCGAGACCTTCGTTGGCACCGACGAACTCGCCGACGACCGCACCGGTGACCGCCAGCGTGACGGCCACCTTCAGACCGGAGAACAGGTGCGGGAACGACGCCGGGAAGCGGATCTTGACGAAGGTCTGCAGCGCGCTCGCGCCCATGGTCTGGGAGAGCTGGATCATCTCGGGGTCCACCGACTTCAGGCCGGTCACCATGGAGATGACCACCGGGAAGAAGGCGATGAGCACGGCGATGAGGATCTTCGGCGCGATGCCGAAGCCCAACCAGACCACGAACAGCGGCGCGATGGCGATCTTCGGGATCACCTGGGCGAACAGCAGGATGGGATACAGCGTCCTCTCGACGGTCGACGAGTAGACCATCACCACGGCCGCGAGGACGCCGACGCCGACCGCGATCACAAAGCCCAGCAGCGTCTCGTACGTGGTCACCCAGCTGTGGTGCCAGAGGTAGCCGCTCTTGGTGGCCATCAGGTCCAGGGTCGCGCCCGGCGACGGCACCAGGTACGACTCGACCAGGTTGGCGGCTGAGACGGCCCACCAGGCGACGAGGCAGGCGAGGAGCAGGGCGAACGGCCGCCACGACCGCTCCACCGCCTCGCCGAGCCGTTCGGCCGCGCCGCGCTGCGCGCGCTCCTTGACTCCCGCCGGGGGAGCGGGAGTTCGGCGGATGGCGCTCTGGCTCATGAGTGAACTCCTCTGACGTCGGGTCGTGCCGGGAAAGGAGCCGTGGGGGGTTGGTGAAACGCCTGGTAGTATCGGAAAACGCTTCCAGAAAGCGCTTTCTGCTATGCTCTGCCACGTTAGGGACAGCGCGTACGAATGGTCAATAGGGCGTCAAGAGGTTTCCGGACCTCGCCGCGCCCGTGGCCCTGTGCGATCTGGGGGTGCCGTGAACCGACCCGTAAGCCGAGACAACGCGCCTGTACCCGAACGGCCCGAACGGGCACGGGCGCACGTGACCCTGGATGCCGTCGCCCGTACCGCCGGGGTCTCCGCGGCCACCGCCTCGCGGGCACTCAACGGCACCGCACGGGTCCGCGAGGACCTGCGCTCGCGCGTGCTGCTCGCCGCGGAGCACCTCGGCTACATCCCCAACGCCCATGCGCAGGCGCTCGCGAGCGCCCAGAGTTCCGTCGTCGGAGTCATCTGCCACGACGTCGGCGACCCGTACTTCTCCGCCATAGCCAGTGGTGTGATGCGCGCCGCCGCCGCCCGGCACCTCATGGTGATGCTGGCGAGCACCTTCCGCGAACCCGCCCGTGAGGTCGCCTACGTCTCGACGCTGCGCGCCCACCGCGCCCGCGCCGTCCTGCTCATCGGCTCCGGCTTCGAGGACGCGGACTGGGAGCGGTCGATGGCCGCGGAACTGGGGCCGTACGTGTCCGGCGGCGGCCGGGTCGCCGTCGTCAGCCGCCACCGCAGCCTGCGGGTGGACACCGTGCTGCCGGAGAACCGGGCCGGGGCGGCGGAACTGGCCAGGGCCCTGATCGGTCTGGGGCACCGGGAGTTCGCGGTGCTGACCGGCCCGCCGTCCCTGACGACGGTCGCCGACCGGCTGCGCGGCTTCCGCGACGCGCTGGCCGAGCACTCGATCCGGCTGGCCGCCGACCAGGTGGTCGAGGGCGCGTTCACGCGTGAGGGCGGATACGCCGCGACCGCCGAACTGCTCGCCCGGGGCCTCAGGGCGAGTTGCGTCTTCGCCGTCACGGACGTGATGGCCGTCGGGGCGCTGGCGGCACTGCGCGAAAGCGGGCTCCGGGTACCGGAGGACCTCTCGCTCGCGGGCTTCGACGACGTGCCGATCGTCCGGGACCTCACCCCGCCGCTGACCACGGTCGCGCTGCCGCTCGCAAGGATGGGGGAGACCGTCCTGGACCTGGCGCTGCGCGAGCCGCGGGGGCGGCGCTCGCGCGTGGAGCGCATCGCGGGCGAGGTCCTGCTGCGGGGCAGCACGGCCCCCTGGCGAGGCGGCACGGCGCCGCCGGGACGGGGGTGACGTCGCGCGCCCGGCCGCGCCCGGGCGCCGGGGCCGCCCACCGACTCCAGGGCCGCGCACGGCCTCCGGGGCCGCGCACCGACTCCCGGGCCGCGCACGGGCTCCGGGGCCGCGCACCGGCTCCCGGGCCTCCCACCGACTGCCCGGGCGTACGCCAGACCCGGCTCGTAACGGCAAACCACTTCAGTCACTTCAGACGGAAGGACCGCCCATGACACCGCTTCGGCTCCCGCTCGGCGATCTGACCATCGACCGCGTCACCACGTACGCCGTCGCCCTGCCCACCCGGCGCTCCTTCGGAGTCTCCGGCGGCGCGGTGGCCGTGGCCGGCCGGCCCAGCATCCGCGTCCTGGTACGGGTCGACGCCGACGGCGTGCACGGCTGGGGCGAGGCGACGCCGATCCCCGCGTGGACCTACGAGACCGCGGAGTCGATCGTCACGACCGTCGACCGCTATCTCGCGCCGGCGGTCCTCGGGCGCCCGGCCTGGGACCTCGACGGCGTGGACGCCGCGTTCGACCGGGCCGTCAACCGGGGCTTCACCATCGGCGCCCCGCTGGCCAAGGGAGCGGTCGACGTCGCGCTGCACGACCTGCTCGGCCGGGCGGCCGGCGTGCCGCTGGGCACGCTGTGGGGGCAGCGGCGCCGGGAGACGATCGAGCTGGGCTGGGTCGTCTCCGGCCAGTCGCCGGCGGAGGTCGGCGACAGCGTGGCGGAGGGCGTGGACGAGGGCTACCGGGCGTTCAAGGTGAAGGTGGGGCTGCACGACGAGGAGACGGACGCGGCCGTGGTGGCGGCCGTGCGCGAACACGCCCCGGCCGGAGCCCCGTTGTGGGTGGACGCCAACCAGGCGTACACCGTGCCGGCCGCGCTGCGCATGTCCGCCCGCCTGGCCGGACTCGGGGTGACCGCCTTCGAACAGCCGCTGCCCGCCAACGACATCGCCGGACTGCGCAGGCTCCGGGACGGCTCGCCGATCCCGGTCGCGCTCGACGAGAGCCTGCGCCACCCCACCGACCTGGCGACGTTCGTCCGTCTCGAGGCCGTCGACATCGCCATCGCCAAGGTGCAGCGCAGCGGCGGGCTCACGCTCTCACGGCGGCTGTGCGCACTGGCCGAGGACTGCGGCGTACAGCTCATGGGGTCGGGGCTCACCGACTCGGACGTGGGGCTCGCCGCCTCGCTGCACCTCTTCGCGGCCTACGGGCTCGACACACCCGTGGATCTGAACGGCCGTCAGTTCGTCGAATCGCCCTACGCGGGGCCGACGGTGACGATCGAGAACGGGACGGCGCGGGTGCCCGACGGTCCGGGGCTCGGCATCGAGGTCGACGACACCGCGGTGCGGAAGCTGGCCGTGGACGTCCTCGAACAGAGGTCGTGAGCAGGATCGGGCGCGGGACCCCTTCATAGCGTCATCGCAGGCGGCGTCAGGTCATACCGGCTGGACGCCGCCCTGCGGTTGCTGGACGGCGTGGACCAGGGGTGTGAGCACGGGCTCGGTGGCGCCTGGTCGAGGGCCTCGCACAGGGCCGTGCTGTGGGTGGGGCGGGCCTCCTCCAGCAGGCGCAGGCCGTCGTCGGTGACCTCGGTGCAGATGCCGCGGCGGTCGGTGGGGCACGGGTGGCGCGAGAGCAGCCCGCGGTCCTCCAGCCGGGTCACCAGCCGCGTGGTGGCGCTCTGGCCGAGGGCGACGGAGTCGGCGACCTGCCGCATCTGGAGGTGCCCGCCCGCACCGTCGTGCCGGCGGCTCAGTACGTCCAGCAGTGCGTATTCGCGCGCGCTCAACCGGTGTGCGGTCCGAAGCGCGCGTTCGACCCTGCTCTCGATGCGTCCGTGCAGCAGCGAGAGCGCCGACCAGCCGTTCACTCTGCCCGCGTTTGCCGTTAGTCAGCGTGTGCAATTATTGTTGACGCACGTAAGGCGCTTGCGCAATCTGACTTTGTACGTCAAAGGACCCTCGTCATGCCGCTCGCACTGCTGGCCCTGGCCATAGGGGCCTTCGGAATCGGCACCACGGAATTCGTGATCATGGGGCTGCTGCCCCAGGTCGGCGCGGACCTCGGCGTGTCCGTACCGACGGCCGGCTTCCTGGTCACCGGCTATGCCCTCGGCGTCATGATCGGCGCACCGATCATGACCGTCCTCGGCACCAGGATCTCCCGCAAGAACATGCTCATGCTGCTCATGGGCCTGTTCATCCTCGGCAACCTCGTCTCCGCCGTCGCCCCGGTCTTCGCCGTCATGCTGATCGGCCGCGTGGTGGCCTCGCTGGCCCACGGAGCCTTCTTCGGCATCGGCTCCGTCGTCGCCGCCGAACTGGTGGCCCCCGAGAAGAAGGCCGGCGCCATCTCCATGATGTTCACCGGTCTGACCGTGGCCAACGTCGTCGGCGTGCCCCTGGGCACGTACGTGGGCCAGAACGCCGGCTGGCGCGTGACCTTCCTGCTCGTCGCCGCCCTCGGCGTACTCGGCCTGGCCGGCGTGGCCAAGCTCGTACCCGACCTGCCCAAGCCGGAGGGAGTGCGGCTGCGGCACGAGGTCGCCGCCTTCAGGAACACCCAGGTCATCCTGGCCATGGCCATGACGGTCCTCGGCTTCGGAGGCGTGTTCGCCGCGATCACCTACATCGCGCCGATGATGACCGAGGTCGGCGGCTTCGCCGGATCCTCCGTCACCTGGCTGATGGTGGTTTTCGGGCTGGGCATGGTGGCAGGCAACCTGATCGGCGGCCGTTTCGCGGACCGCAGGCTCATGCCCATGCTCTACACCGCACTGGGCGGCCTGGCACTGGTCCTGCTGCTGTTCACCTTCCTGGCCTCCGTCAAGGCCGCGTCCGTCGCGGCCGTCTTCCTCATCGGCGCTCTCGGCTTCGCCACCGTCCCGCCGCTCCAGAAGCGCGTCCTCGATCATGCCCACGGCGCGCCGACGCTGGCCTCGGCGGCCAACATCGGCGCCTTCAACCTGGGCAACGCCCTGTCCGCCTGGCTGGGCGGCCTGGTGATCTCCGCCGGCCTCGGCTACACCGCGCCCAACGCCGTCGGGGCCGTCCTGGCCGCTGCCGCTCTGGTGCTGGCCGTCATCTCGCACCGGCTCGAACTGCGGCCCACCCGCACCACCGCGGCCTCCGCCCCGGCGAACCCCGACCCCGCCGCGGTCACGGACCACACGGCCGCCCACGCCGCCGCGTCCGACCACGGCACCGCTCCCGCCGCCGCGGCAGCCGTCCGCTCCTGATCCCCCGCACCCAGCAGTACCGAGGAAAGGAACCCCCCATGACTTCCGTGCCGAACGTGACGCTCAACAACGGTGTGACCATGCCCCAGTTGGGCTTCGGCGTCTTCCAGGTCCCCGACGAGGAGACCACCGCCGCGGTCACCAGCGCCTTGGCGGCCGGCTACCGCAGCATCGACACCGCCGCGATCTACGGCAACGAGCGCGGTGTCGGCAAGGCCATCGCCGCCTGAGGCCTGCCCCGCGAGGAGCTGTTCGTCACGACCAAGCTGTGGAACGAGGACCAGGGCCACGACCGGGCCCTGGCCGCGTTCGACGCCTCCCTGGACAAGCTCGGCCTCGACCACGTCGACCTCTACCTCGTCCACTGGCCCACCCCGGCCCGTGACCTGTACGTGGAGACCTACAAGGCGCTGGAGAAGATCCTCGCCGACGGGCGTGCCCGCGCCATCGGCGTCTCGAACTTCCGGATCCCCCACCTGCGGCGGCTCATGGAACACACCGGCATCACCCCGGCGGTCAACCAGGTGGAACTTCACCCCGGCCTCCAGCAGACCGCGCTGCGCGCCTTCCACGCCGAGCACGGGATCGCCACCGAGGCCTGGAGCCCCCTGGCCCAGGGCGCGGTCCTCGGGGACGAGGCGATCGTGCGAGTCGCCGAGGCGTATGGCGTAACCCCGGCGCAGGTCGTGCTGCGCTGGCACCTCCAGACCGGCAACATCGTGATCCCCAAGTCCGTCACCCCCGACCGCATCCGGCAGAACCTCGATGTCTTCGGCTTCGAGCTCACCGACGCCGACATGGCCGCCCTCACGGACCTCGACCGTGGTCTGCGTACCGGCCCGGACCCCGACACCCTCAACTGACCCCGAACGTCCCCGGGTGCCCGTCCACGGCGGACGGGCACCCGGGGACACCGACACCGCCGCAGCAGCTCCACCGCCTCAACGACGGGAACGCATCATGCAGATCGCTCTCTCCGGCCGCACTGCTCTGGTCACCGGCTCCACCCAGGGCATCGGCCACGCCATCGCCACCGGCCTCGCCCGCGCGGGCGCCCGCGTCGTCGTCAACGGCCGCGGTGAGGAGCGCGTCGCGGAGGCCGTCCGCACCGTACGCGCCGACTCCGGCAGCGACGACGTCACCGGCGCCGCGGGCGACCTGGCGACGGAGCAGGGCGCCGCCGCCGTACTGGAGGCCGTGCCCACGGTCGACATCCTCGTCAACAACCTAGGCATCTTCGGCTCCGCCGCTCCGCTGGAGATCGACGACGCCGAGTGGCGCCGCTACTTCGAAGTCAACGTCCTCTCCGCCGTCCGGCTCATCCGCGCCTGTCTGCCCGGAATGAAGGAACGGGGCTGGGGGCGCGTCCTCAACCTCGCCAGCGACTCGGCCGTGGCCATCCCCGCCGAGATGATCCACTACGGCATGACGAAGACCGCGCTGCTCGCCGTCAGCCGCGGGTTCGCCAAGGACGCCGCCGGCACCGGCGTCACCGTCAACTCCGTCATCGCCGGACCGACCCACACCGGCGGCGTCGAGGGATTCGTCCGCGAGCTCGTCGGCGACGAGCTGCCCTGGGACGAGGCGCAGCGCGAGTTCATGGTCAAGCACCGCCCCCAGTCCCTGCTGCGGCGGCTCATCGAGCCCGAGGAGATCGCCAACATGGTCGTCTACCTCGCCTCGCCCCACGCCTCCGCCACCACCGGCGGCGCCCTGCGCGTCGACGGCGGCTACGTCGACTCCATCCTGCCCTGAGTCCGGCGCCAGGGCGTGATCAAGGCCGTCCTGGGTGTCATGTTCAGGGCGAGGGCAAGCTCGACGGGTTCCAGCAGAACCGGGAGCTCCACACAGGCTCGTCCATGAGAACCCGAAAAAGATCCGACGACGATGTCGAGAACCCGTGACCGGCTCCGTCCCCGGGGTGAACGCGACGACAATGGGTCGCACCAGCACCGAGGAGAACCACCATGGCGAAGTACCTGCTGCTCAAGCACTACCGAGGCGCTCCGAGCGCGGTCAACGACGTGCCGATGGACCAGTGGACGCCGCAGGAGATCTCGGCCCACGTGCAGTACATGAACGACTTCGCGGCCCGGCTCGAGAAGACCGGCGAGTTCGTCGACGGTCAGGCGCTCGCCCCCGAGGGAGCCTGGGTCCGGTCCGACGGTGAGGGGCGCCCGCCGGTCACCGACGGCCCGTTCGCCGAGACCAAGGACCTCATCGCCGGCTGGATGGTGATCGACGTCGACAGCTACGAGCGCGCCATCGAGCTGGCCGGGGAACTGTCGGCCGCTCCCGGAGCGGGCGGAAAGCCGATCCACGAGTGGCTCGAGGTGCGCCCGTTCCTGGCCACGCCGCCCACCATCACGGAGTGACCTCCCCGATGAACGAGGCCCTGCTCCGGAGCCTCACGCCGAGCGTGCTCGGGATCCTCGTCCGCCGCGGAGCCGACTTCGCGGCGGCCGAGGACGCCGTGCAGGACGCGCTGGTCGAGGCCGTCCGCGTCTGGCCGGCCGGCCCTCCGAGGGACCCCAAGGGCTGGCTGGTCACCGTGGCCTGGCGCCGCTTCCTCGACGCGACCCGCGCGGACGCCGCCCGCCGCCGACGGGAGGACCTCGTCGACGAGGAGCCGGCACCCGGGCCCGCGCCCGCGGTGGACGACACGCTCCAGCTCTACTTCCTGTGCGCCCACCCGTCGCTGACGCCGTCGTCGGCGGTCGCGCTCACGCTGCGCGCCGTCGGCGGGCTGACCACCCGGCAGATCGCCCAGGCCTACCTGGTGCCCGAGGCGACCATGGCGCAGCGCATCAGCCGCGCCAAGCGCACCGTCTCCGGCGTACGGTTCGACCGGCCCGGCGACGTCGCCACCGTGCTGCGCGTCCTCTACTTGGTCTTCAACGAGGGCTACTCCGGCGACGTCGACCTCGCCGCCGAGGCCATCCGGCTCACCCGGCAGCTCGCGACCGCGATCGACCACCCCGAGGTGGCGGGGCTGCTCGCCCTCATGCTGCTCCACCACGCCCGGCGCGCCAGCCGTACCGCACCCGACGGCAGCCTGGTACCGCTCGCCGAGCAGGACCGCGGCCGGTGGGACACCGAGTCCATCGCCGAGGGCATCGAGATCCTGCAGTCGGCCCTCGCCCGCGACCGGCTGGGCGAGTTCCAGGCCCAGGCCGCCATCGCCGCACTCCACGCCGACGCGCCCACCGCCGAGGAGACCGACTGGGTCCAGATCGTCGAGTGGTACGACGAGCTCACGCGCCTGACCGACAGCCCGGTCGTCCGGCTCAACCGCGCCGTCGCCGTCGGCGAGGCCGACGGACCGCGCGCCGGCCTGGCGGCACTCGCGGTGCTGGACGACGCACTGCCCCGCCACGCGGCGGTCGCGGCGTACCTGCACGAACGCGACGGCGACCTGACAACGGCGGCCCGGCTGTATGCCGAGGCGGCTCACAAGGCCCCCAACCTCGCCGAACGCGACCACCTGACACGCCAGGCCGCCCGGCTCAACGCGCGCCGGTGAGCAAGCGCTGCACGCAGTGCCGGTGGTCGACCTGTGGATCAGCCCGTCCGGGGCGGCCGTGAGGGGATGTGTCACCATCGCTGGGTGAGTACCACGCCGGCCTCGACGTCCGACGCCCAGCTTTCGCAGTTGCGGCGGCTCCGTCTGGCCAAGGACGCCATGGACCGTGATTGGGCCGAACCCATCGACCTGGACGCGCTCGCCGCACACGCCGGGTACTCGCGCTACCACTTCGTCCGCGTCTTCCGGGATGTGTACGGGCAGACACCGGGGCAGTATCTGAGCCGCCGCCGCATCGAGCGCGCGGAGGACCTGCTGCGCACCGCCGACCTGTCGGTCACCGAGATCTGCACGCTGGTGGGCTTCACCAGCCTGGGATCCTTCTCGTCGAGCTTCAAGAAGCACACCGGCCTCACCCCGAGTGAGTACCGTGCCCGGCATGTCGGGCAGGGAGCGGCACTGATTCCCGGGTGTTATGCGCTGCTCTGGCACGGAAGTTTCAAGGGACTACTGGAGCGCGGCACCGAAGAGCGCAACTTTGGAGAAGCCCCGTGAGGCGGCGGTAACTACGTTGGTTGCAGCGCGTGGGTGAGAGGCGCCCCCCGAGCACAGGGAGTCAACCATGATCAAGGGCTTGTCGATCGCCAACGTCTGGGTCCTCGACCACGACCGGGCCAGGGCGTTCTACACCGAGAAGCTGGGACTCGAAGTCCGTGTCGACATGACGATGGGCGAGGCCGGGATGCGCTGGCTCACCGTCGGCGCCAAAGACCAGCCGGATCTCGAACTCACGCTGATGGTCCCGGGCCCGCCCGCGCTCGACCCCGAGTCCGCCGAGGAACTGAAGAAGCTGATCGCCAAGGGCGTACTGGGCGCGGGCGTATTCGCCACCGACGACATCCATGCCGACTACCGGGCGATGAAGGCACGCGGCGTGGAGTTCCTGCAGGAACCGCAGGAACGGCCGTACGGCACCGAGGCCATCTTCCGTGACGATTCCGGCAACTGGTTCTCCTTCACCCAGCGCCGCGAGCAGCTCGATCTCGACAAGGATTGGAGCTGCTGACACATGAGCCGTAGACCGTGATCCCCACGTCGGGATTTCGGCTTGCCCCGGTGATGGCTCTCCCCGGCGCGAACGGGCCGGAAGGAGGCCGGGGCGGCGGCGAGGCGTCAGCGCTTGGTGCGCCACAGCCTGCCCGCGGCGAGCGCGGGCAGGAGGATCTCCGCCCCGGCCGCCATCCGCTGCGGGGTCACGCCGGCCGGGTCGACGTAGTACGTGAACGCATCCTGCGCGGCCGTCAGCACGACCGCGACGAATGTCGCGAGTGACTTGTCGCGCACCGTCCAGTACGGCGAGGTCCAGAGCAGCACCAGCGCGGCCAGGCGTACCACCACGCCCAGCGGCAGCCACAGGACGGCCAGCAGCCCGACCAGCGCCAGCAGCAGTACCGGAGCGAGCGGGGGCACACCGCGCCGCTGGGGCTTGCCGGAGTCCCCGGCCCCGGGCTGGGCGCCGGCCTCCGCGTTGTCCAAGGTCTTCATTTCGAATCTCTCGCTGAAGCGCATGTGTAGAGCGCCACGGCGGCACGACGAACGTTCGTAGCAACGGCGAGGCGGGTCCGAGGGCGCCCTCTGCCGACCGGAACGGACGTGCTCCGCCCGCCGGGGCCGCGCGAGCACGGCGCCTTCGTGATCATGATGCCGGTCGATCCGGCGGAGTTACCGGACGGTTCCTGCGGATCTTGCGAAAATCCGGCGAAAGCCTCACGTGGCCATGCGGCAGGGACTGGCTTCCCGCGCCTTCCCACAGGAACGCGATCACTCGGTTTCGGAGCGGTGCCCGCGCTGAGCCAGCTCACCGATGAGTGCCGCGAAGTGTCCGTCGCCGCCGGTACACCACCACACGGCGGCGCCTTGACGCGCGACGGCATGAAGGCCCAACCGGTGGTCGGAACAGATCGGCCAGACCTGCCAGGTTCGCTTCATGAGGTCGTCCTGGATGAGTTCGGCGACCGCCGTCACCGCCCCCGCAGGCGTGTCGCCCCTGCGTGCGTCCAGTCCGGCGTCGCCGGCCAGGAGGCGGCCGTCGGAAAGTTCGATCCCGGCGGACACGGGTGTGGAGTCCTCCAGGAGCACCAGCCGTGGTTCGCCGTCGATGCCGGCGGTGGGCAGGTCGCGTGCGGCGACGCGGAGGGCCTGCCGCAGGACTGCGAGTCGCTCCGGGGCCGGCTCGAAGCCGGGATCGAATCCGGTCTCCTCGAGGATCCGCCGAGCGAGGTCGGCCATCTCCGGTGCGGGCACCTGTGCGGGGTCGCGCTCCACCACCTCGCGCACGGCCTCCCCGAAGTGGCCCCAGTCCAGCAGTTCGCAGGCCAACTCGACCACATCCTGGAAGACGAGGCTGTCCTCGCGCAGCCCGAGGCAGACACGCGTGCACAGACGATCGATCCGCTGCATGGCGGTCCCCGCGTCGATGGCCGGCTCAGCATCCATGAGGTGAGTCTGGTGGTCTGCCACGGGGATGGCCGGCAGCGGGCGATGACACTGATACGGCCGCGGCTGAGGTTCACCCTGGCGAGATCCCATCCACATCCCCACCTGTGCATCGGCGGAGTCGGAAGACGAGTTCGCCGACGACTTCTGCAACGTGCTCAAAAGTCCCAGTTCCTCCACTACCTGGTCGCTCATATCCTCCCCGTGACCACTCGGATGCGGTGGCTCAGCGCCCGTCCGAAGACGGCTGTGAAGTTCGGGTCAAGGGGCGGCCAGTTGTCGAACTGGAAGCCCAGGTGGGCGAAGGCGAAGTGGTCGCTGGTCCACTCCCAGTCGGGAAGCGGCGCGCGATGGGTGCAAGCCGGGCAGTCGAGGTCGGCGGCGCCCGTGGCGTACCAGGTGTCGATGACCGCGCCGGACCAAGCGGAGGTGGCGCTCCGGCAGCGAGGGCAGATCGCGGAAGGGGGATCGCCCTGACCGGCGACGAAGACCGTACGGCCCGTGACGACCCGCAGCTCGTCGCCCGGCTCCTCCTCCAACTCCTTGATCCTGGCACGCCAGTCCCAAGAAACCAGATCGACGGCCTCCCTCCAACGCGGCCCGGCCAGATGGACCACACCGTTCCGCCGCGGCGCCGTGCGGGTGAACCCTTCCACCTCCAGCCAGCTCCTGCCACGTTGGCCCCACGCGACGGCCTCTTCCGCTGAGGCGTCCAAGTCCACGATGGTCTGTCGGTAGGTGCCCACGGCCTTCCTTCCGGCACGGTGCGTCGACATCACTGCCGCCGAACGTTAGATGATCCAACGGTCACCTCTGACGGTCCGGTTGAAGGTGGGTGGGGCGATCCGCGTCGCACAACCCGTGACTGTGCACAGGTCAAGCTCACGCACGCCATCTTCAACCCTCGGCCGGTAGGACCGGGTCGTTCTTGGGGACCACGCGGGTTCAGAGTTAAAGTCCGCCTCGGCAGTCCCACTGAACTTCCGGGCTGTAAATATCCGCTACGCCCGTATTGCCCATATGTTGCTTTCGTCTACGTCACATGTCCCGGTCCGGTCGCGACGGTCGCCAAGGGCCGATGAGGTCATCCGCGTGATCCGCGGTGAGGTGTGGACTTCTGGCGTTGCAGCAGGTCCTGAGCCAGGCCTGCACGGATTGCGCCGCGCGCGCACGCAAAGAAGGCAGGGACGCCCAGCCCCTTCACGTCCACTTCGCCGCACCAACCAACGGAGCATGTGATGACGTCCGCGAGAACCGCGCAGGATCCCGCCTCCCGAACCGCCGGCAGCTTCTTCGCCCGCCCGGCGAACGCGGCGTTGGCGGACGCGCTGCGCAACGCCTCGTACGAGATCCTGCCGTTCAAGAGCACGGAGGAGAAGGTACTGGCCCATGTCCCGAAGGACGTGGCGCTCACGGTGACGACGACCGAGGCCAAGGGCCTGGGGCCCACGATCGAGCTGGCCGTCCGGCTCAGCGAGCACGGCTACAGCGCCGCCCCGCACATAGCGGCGCGCCTGGTGCGTGATGAGGCACACCTCACCGACATCGCGTCGCGACTGCGGGACTCCGGTGTCGATCGGCTCTTCGTCATCGCAGGCGACGCCCCCGAACCGGCGGGTGCTTTCCCGGACGCGCTGAGTCTGCTTGAGGGCCTTCAGTCCGTGGGGCAGACTTTCGCGTCCATCGGGATCGGCGGCTACCCCGAGGGGCACGGCAGAATCAGCGACGAGCTGATCGAGAAGGCGCTCCAGGCCAAGGCGCCTCACGCGAGCCATGTCATCACCCAGTTGTGCTTCGATGCCGACACCACGATCCGTTGGGCACGCACAGTGCGGGCAGCCGGGGTCGAGCTGCCCGTCCGGGTCGGCATTCCCGGCGCGGTCAGCCGCCAGAAGCTGATCCGTGTCTCGGCCGGGCTCGGCCTGGGCCCGTCGGCCCGCTTCCTGAAGAAGCAGCAGAACATGCTCTGGCGCTTCTTCCTGCCCGGGGGCTACAGCCCGAACAAGCTGATCGAGCGGCTCACGCCCGCCTTCGGCATGTCCGGCAACCGCCTGCAGGGCTTCCACGTGTTCACGTTCAACGACCTCGACAGCACCGAGGCCTGGCGGCAGGCCTGGCTGGCCCGTCTGTCCTGACTCTTGTCGCACATCCCGCCGGATTCGGCGCACAGAGCCCCCATGCGACGGCCGTGCCCGCACACGCGCCCGCATCGCGCAGCTTCACCGGCCCGCCCACGGCCATCCAGCGGAGGAGCCGCAGAACTGATGAGTGCCCAGGTGATCGACGGGCGGGCCTGCGCCCGCGCTCTCAGCAACGCCTGGTCGAGGACGTGACCGACCTGTCCGCCGAGGGGCGCCACCGAGGCACAAGTGATCGGTGTGATCACCGAGCTGAACGACGACCCGCGCGTGTCAGGTGTCCTTGTGCTGCGCCCGCTGCCCCGCCACATCGACGAGGCCGCCGTGTTCCGGGCCGCCGTCGAGTCGGTCGACGAGTGGGCGGACAGGACGAACGGACTCGGCCGGCACACCCGGCGGGCGGACGTTCTGATCGTCGCCGCGGGCAAGGCGGGTCTGATCAAAGCCGAGTACGTCAGCGAGGGTGCTGTCGTCATCGACGTCGGGATCAACCCGTACACGGCCCCGGGCGGCAACGTCCGCATGGTCGGTGACGTCGACTATGTGTCGGTCGAACCGAGAGTACGCGCCATCACACCGGTGTCGGGGGAGTCGGCCCGGTGACCGACGTGCGGCTGTTCCGGAACGCCGTGCTCGCCGGCAGGAACGGAATGCGCCAGCCGTAGGAGTTGAAGGCGTCGTCGCTCCTGTCCGAGACGACCAGGAAGGCCACATTGGAGGTCAGCGCACCGACACGGCACGACGGCGTTGCGAGGCGTGCTTGGTGGCGATCAGGATCGCGCCGTCCCCCTCGCCGCCCACGGCGAAGCCCTGGACGAGGCGGAGGTGGTCCGTTTTCCGGCCGCCGTCCTCGTCGGCAGCAGGGTGGGCCTGCACGCCGTGGTGTCGGAGGTGCGCGAAGTCAGCCGGGACGGTGTGCAGACGCACCGTCAGTTCACCATCTTCGCGACCCTGGAGCCCGTGTCCGGGCAAGGGCACCCTCAGGGAGATCAATACGGGGCTCGCTCCAACCACCAACCGGCGAACCTGTGCAGTCACGGTTTCAACTCAATGACACCGCCGCCCGCTTCAACGTCTGGTAGCGCCGGATCTCGGCCCAGGCGGAGTCGTTCGCCAAGGAGTTTTCCGCGTCCCGTTGGGCCTCGTACACGGAAGCGCCCCAGGTTTGATGGAGACATCGAAGACCCGGAAGGCTCCCGATCCCCGACGGGCTCGGCGCTACCAGGCAGAGGCGCTGCGCCTTGCGGTGCTGGTCCGGATCCATGTCCGGCCACGACTTATGAGTGAGCGATGCCAAAGACCTTGTGCAAGCGGTTGTTGTGTTCATAGCATCCTCTCAACTTTCGCTGAGAGAGGGACAAAGATGAACTCCGCTCAAGGAAAGTCACACGGTCGCCGTCAATTCCTCCGTGGAGCAGCGGTCTCCGCCGCCGTTCTGGCCGTCGGATCGCAGGCCTGG
This sequence comes from Streptomyces sp. NPDC001231, assembly GCF_042896885.1. Lineage (NCBI taxonomy): Bacteria > Bacillati > Actinomycetota > Actinomycetes > Kitasatosporales > Streptomycetaceae > Streptomyces > Streptomyces sp. NPDC001231. The sequence goes on along the minus strand of NZ_JBIAXS010000019.1, from coordinate 61,224 downwards.
TCGGCACAGGCGGCTCCGTCCCCCGGAGCGGGCAGGCGAGTTCCGGCAGGCCGCATCGGTCTCCAGCTCTACTCGGTGCGCGACATGCTCGCCGTCGATCCCGAGGGCACACTCGAGATGATCGCCGACGCGGGCTACGCCGAGATCGAGCCCGCCTACACCTACGGTGGTCGCACCGCCGAGCAGTTCCGCAGGATCGCCGATGCGAACGGACTGCGGGTGATCGGCAGTCACCACAACCCCGGCGACTTCCGGGGCGCCCGCGCGCAGCAGACCTTCGACAACGCGTTGGCGCTCGGACAGGAGTACGTCGGCGTCTCCTACATGGACGGCGCGCAGACCGCCCAGGGCTACCGCGCGATGGCGCGGGAGATGAACCAGTGGGGCGAGGCGGCCCGGGCCCGGGGACTGCGCTGGTATGCCCACCTGCACGACAACGAGTTCCACGCGGATCCGCAGACCGGCCAGACTCTCTTCGACGTGTGGCTGGAGGAGACCGACCCGGATCTGGTCTGGTTCGAGATGGACCTCTACTGGATCCTGCGGGCAGGCGCGGACCCGGCGCCCTACCTCAGGTCGTACGAGAAGCGGTTCCCGATGCTGCACGTCAAGGACGGCGCACCGTGGAACAACATCGAGACCGACCTGGGAGAGGGCGAGATCGACTTCGCGGACATCTTCGCCAACCTGCGGCAACTGCCCCATCATCACTACATCATCGAGAGGGACCAGCAGCCCGACCCGGTCCGCACCGCCCACGTGTCCTACGACTACTTCCGCACGATCCGCGTAGGCCCTCCGGGCAACGGCCACGGCCCCGGCGGAGTCGCTCAGGGGTCCTGACCGACCACTTCAGAACGAGCTGTCAGGGCCGAGGCAGCGGTGACTGCGCGATGCGAAAGCCCACGTCGTCGATACGGAAGGTCGGGTGACTGCGCCGCCGCACCGAGGCCCGGCAGCGACGGTGGTGGTGTCGTCGAGCCGTGGCTCCTGCTCCAGGATGCCGACACACGTACATCCCCGATGCCTCCGTAGCCGGGCCGCCGGGCGGCGGCTGGTGTTCCCGGAGGCCATCAGCACGGGACGTGCGGTCGAGGGTGAGCCTCGTCGCTCACCTTTATGGTGTGCCGGAGCACCGCCTACTGCCGGACGCCTGCCGTGGCCGATCGCGGCCTGCCCGTCTGCTGCCGTACAGGCTGCTGAGGCGGAAGCACTTGGCGCAGCGCGCGGCCGGTGTGGCTGTGCTCCACGGTGACCACGTGTTCGGGGGTGCCCTCGGTGACGACCCGTCCGCCGGCCATGCCCCCTTCGGGACCGAGGTCGATGACCCAGTCCGCGGTCTTGATCACGTCCAGGTTGTGTTCGATGACGACCGCCGTGTTGCCCTTGTCGACCAGGTGGCCGAGCACATCGAGGAGCTTGGCGATGTCGTGGACATGCAGGCCTGTGGTGGGCTCGTCGAGGATGTACAGCGTGTGGCCGGTGAACCGCTTGTGCAGTTCGGCGGCGAGCTTGACGCGTTGGGCCTCGCCGCCCGACAGGGTCGGAGCGGGCTGGCCGAGGCGTACGTAGCCGAGGCCCACGTCGACCAGGGTGCGCAGGTGCCGGTGGATCGAGGTACTGGGGTGGAAGAACTCGGCGGCCTGCTCGATCGGCATGTCCAGCACTTCGGCGACGTTCCTGCCCTTGTAGCGCACCTCGAGGGTTTCACGGTTGTAGCGGGTGCCGTGACAGACCTCGCAGGGGACGTACACGTCGGGCAGGAAGTTCATCTCGATGCGGAGGGTGCCCTCACCCGCGCACGCCTCGCAGCGGCCGCCCTTGACGTTGAAGGAGAACCGTCCGGCCTGCCAGCCGCGGACCTTCGCCTCGGTGGTGGCGGCGAACAGCTTGCGGATGGGGTCCCACACACCGGTGTAGGTGGCCGGGTTGGAGCGCGGGGTGCGGCCGATCGGTGACTGGTCGACGTGTACGACGGCGTCCACCAGATCGGCGCCGAGCAGCCTGCGGTGATGTCCCGGTACCGTGCGGCCGCCGTGCAGACGACGGGCGAGGGCCGGATGGAGGATGCCGTTCACGAGCGTGGACTTGCCGGAGCCGGACACGCCGGTGACCGCGATCAGGCAGCCGAGCGGGAAGGATACGTCGATGCCGCACAGGTTGTGCTCCCGGGCGCCGACCACCGTCAGCAGCCGGTCGGGCGAGGCCGGGCGGCGTACCGGGGGAACGCGGATCTGCCTGTGCCCGGACAGGTAGGCCCCGGTCAGGGACCCTTCGTCCGCGAGGAGTTGGGGGAGCGGGCCGCTGTGGACGACGCGGCCTCCGTGCTCGCCGGCACCGGGGCCGAGGTCGACGATCCAGTCGGCGGCCCGGATCGTGTCCTCGTCGTGCTCGACGACGATCAATGTGTTGTCCAGGTCGCGCAGTCTCAGCAGGGTGTCCAGCAGGCGCTGGTGGTCGCGTGCGTGGAGCCCGATGGTCGGCTCGTCCAGCACGTACAGCATCCCCGTCAGGCCGGAGCCGATCTGTGTGGCCAGCCGGGTGCGCTGTGCCTCCCCGCCCGACAGGGTGGCCGCGGCCCGGTCCAGCGCCAGGTAGTCCAGGCCGACGGAGAGCAGGAAGCCCAATCGCGCCTGAAGTTCCTTCAGGACCCGGCCGACGATCAGGCGCCGGCGACGGTCCAGCACGAGTCCGGCCAGGAACTCCGCGCATTCCCGGACGGACAGGGCCGCCACCTGGGCGATGGACCGTTCGCCCAGTTCGCGGTGTTCGAGGGTGACGGCGAGGATCTCCGGCTTGAGCCGGGTGCCCCGGCAGGCGGGGCAGGGGGCCTCCCGCAGGTAGCCCTCGTACCGCTGGCGGCCGTAGGCCGGGTCCGAGTCGGTTTCGGCGACGCGGCGCTCCAGGAACGGGATCACACCCTCGTACCGCGTCCAGTAGCTGCGCTCCCGGCCGAACCGGTTGTGGTAGCTGATGTGGACCGGCTCGTCCGTGCCGTACAGCACCACCGTGCGCTGCCCGGCCGACAGCCGTCGCCATGGCCTGTCCAGCGGCAGGTCGCAGGCGACGGCCACGGCCTCCAGCAGCCGTTGGAAGTATTCGGTCTGCCGGCCCGCCCACGGTGCGATCACCCCGTCGGCCAGGGACAGCGTGTCGTCCGGCACCACCAGGTCCTGGTCGACCTCGGTGCGTACGCCCAGTCCGGTGCAGCGCGGGCAGGCCCCGTAGGGCGAGTTGAACGAGAACGTCCGCGGCTCCAGCTCCGTCACCGTCAGCGGATGACCGTTGGGACAGGCCAGATACTCGCTGAAGATCCGTTCCCGGACCGCTGACCCCTCCGGCTCGTCGAGGAACTCGACGATCACCTGCCCCTCGGCCAGCCGTAGGCCGGTTGCCACCGAATCGGTGAGGCGGCGTGCGACGCCCGGCTTGACGGCCAGCCGGTCGACCACGCCCTCGATGCGGTGCCGGCGCTGCTTCGTCAGGGCCGGCGTCTCGGTGAGCCGGTGCACCACGCCGTCGACCCGCACCCGCGAGAAGCCCTGGCCGCGAAGGTCGCTGAACAGTTCGTGGTACTCGCCCTTGCGGCCGCGCACCAAAGGGGCGAGAACCTGGAAGCGGGTGCCGACGGGCAGGGCGAGGACCTGGTCGACGATCTGCTGCGGGGTCTGCCGGTCGACGCGCGCGCCGCAGGCGGGACAGTGCGGGACGCCCGCACGGGCGTACAACAACCTCAGGTGGTCGTAGACCTCGGTGATCGTACCTACCGTGGAGCGCGGGTTGCGGGTGGTGGTCTTCTGGTCGATCGACACCGCCGGGGACAGGCCTTCGATGAAGTCCACGTCCGGCCGGTCGAGTTGGCCGAGGAACTGGCGCGCGTACGCGGACAGGGACTCGACGTAGCGCCGCTGCCCCTCCGCGAAGATCGTGTCGAAGGCCAGGCTGGACTTGCCGGAGCCGGACAGGCCGGTGAAGACGATCAGGCTGTCGCGGGGCAGGTCGAGGTCGATGTCGCGCAGGTTGTGCTCCCGCGCCCCGTGGACCACCAGCCGGTCGGGCATTTCCGCCTCCTTGTGCCGATCGCCTTGCGCCGGTGACCGAGGAGGCGCCGCGCACGGCGTGGACCTCGCGGACGTCGGTGCGGCGTCTGCCGGCCGGAAGCCCGAGCAGGGCGACCGGGGCGCCCCTCGCGGTTGGCCGAGGCAGGTCGGAGCGGCAGACGATGCGCGGGCCGTTGATCACAACGACGGACCCGTCCGGCGGCTCGGCGGGCGGCGAAGCGCCCCTGGTTCGGGTGGTGGGTGCCGTCATTCCACGGCTCCCTACCTGTCGGCAGGGACCGTCGGCGGCGACGTGTGCCACGGTCGGCGGTGGGCCCTTCCACCGTCCGTCTCCTGTTCACCGTACGAGCGGTCTGCGCAGACTTCCAGTGGTTGGCCGGCACGGCCCTGCGCCCGGACCGCCGATGCCATGCGCTGGGTCGCCGGGACATGCCCCTGCCGGGGCCACTGCCGCGGTCACACGGCTTTGTCGGCGAGGGCAAGCGCCCTCGCGGCGGCCTCGGGGCCGGCGGGATCCCGCGCCACTTCCCAGGACCGCCGATGTGACACGGGTATGCGAAGGGTCTCCGGGGGCCTGAACGGCCCTGAGGCCGGACCCCGCCGGGAACGGGAACGGGAGCGGGACCGGGCGCGCGAGCGGGATGGGGCGTTCAGCCTCGCGCCGTGCCCTTCACGTATGCCTCATAGCCTTCGTCCTCCAGCCGGTCGGCGAGTTCGGGGCCTCCGGAGTCGGCGATGTGACCGTCGGCGAAGACGTGGACGCGGTCGGGGCGGACGTAGCGCAGGATGCGCGTGTAGTGCGTGATCAGCAGGGTGGCGACCTGTCCCGTGGCGCGGACGCGGTTGACGCCCTCGGCGACGACGCGCAGGGCGTCGACGTCCAGACCGGAGTCGGTCTCGTCCAGGATCGCGATCTTCGGCTTGAGCAGTTCGAGCTGGAGGATCTCGTGGCGCTTCTTCTCCCCCCCGGAGAAGCCCTCGTTGACGTTGCGCTCGGCGAAGGCGGGATCGATCTGGAGGCGTTCCATCGCCTCGCGCACCTCCTTGAGCCAGGTGCGCAGCCTGGGGGCCTCACCACGGACAGCGGTGGCGGCGGAGCGCAGGAAGTTGGACATGGATACGCCGGGAACCTCGACGGGGTACTGCATGGCGAGGAAAATCCCGGCCCGCGCCCGCTCGTCGACCTTCATCGCGAGCACGTCCTCGCCGTCCAGGGTGACGCTGCCGGAGGTGACCAGATATTTCGGGTGCCCGGCGAGCGCGTAGGCGAGGGTGGTCTTGCCGGAGCCGTTCGGGCCCATGATGGCGTGGGTCTCGCCCTGCCGTACGGCCAGGTCGACCCCATGAAGGATCTCGCGGGGCCCGGCGTCGGTGTGGACCGAACAGTGCAGGTCGCGGATGTCGAGGGTGGCCATGGGCACCTCACCTACCTCACCTTGTTCACAACCCGGAATGGCATGGGCGCCGCGCAGCCCGCTCATCACCGTGGCGCAGCCGCGGCTGTCCGGAACAGCGCGGGTGGGCCGCGTGCCACATGCAGGTGATGCCCGCGGAGACCCGTGCCTACGACGACTCGACCGGAGGAAGTGCACATGGCGACGGCCGCCCGCCGGGACCAGACGCCAGGGGCGGCCGTGGGAGGCTCCGGGGCGGTGACTGATCGCCTGGAAGCCGAGTGGGTCAGACGTGCCCGAAGAACAAGCTGCCGGGTGCGTCCGGGTCGTTCGAGAGGAAGTGCTCGCGCACCGCGCGGATGAATTCGTAGCGCGAGATCGCGCCGTCCCCGTCGACGTCCAGCTTGGTGAAGCTGTCCATCGCGTCGGGCGCGTCGCTCTTCCACACGTCCCTCAGGAAGCGGGCGAACTCGTCCTTGCTGATCTCGTTGTCGCCGTTGACGTCGATGACGTCGAAGATCGCATGGCCGCCGCCCTCGGTCACGTTGAGGCGGCTGGTGTCGATGACCGCGAGACGGTTGGCCATGACGAACTGGTCCTTCGTGAGCCGGTCCCCCTCCACACCCGCGTGACGCAGCAGCTCCAGCCAGTAGATCTGGCAGAAGATCTGGAGTGCCCTGGCCCGGCGGTCGTCCTTGTCGAGCCGGTAGGCCTGGACGTAGCGGTCCGCGAGCTTCTGGTAGTCCGACCAGTCGAGATAGCCGTCGTGGTTGGCGTCGATGCTGTCGAATTGACGCTCCAGCTTGGTGGTGATGATGTCCTGCACCGTCGTGGTCATGGGCCGAACCCTTTCCGTGATCTTGTCTCGCGGTCTGCTCAGCATGAGGCAGTGCCTGCTGAAGGAACGCCGGACCACGCAGGTGACCACCCGATTTGGTGATCATCCCCGGATGCTGGTCAGGGCGCCGACAAGGTCCTACCGGGCTTCTCGGAGCCGGCCGGCCGGTTCCCCGTCGCGGGCCTGGGCCTGCTCCAGCGCGTTCTGGCGGCGCTGGTTCTCGGCGGTGAGTTCGTCGACGCGGGCGCCGAGGCCGGCGGCGCCGAACCGGTCGAGCCGTCGGCCGGAGCTGCGCCGGACGGCGTACTTCAGCGGGTCTGGGCTTGCGGACGGTTCTCCGGTCAGTACGGAGGTCACCAGCCCGGTGGCGCAGTGGCTCGCGCCTTGCGACGGCGGCGGCTTTCCCTTCCGGCACACCGCGACGGAACTGGACGCAACCGGGCCGGCCATCGGTCCGGAGCCCGGGCTCCCGGGCTCGTGGCTGTCGGCCTCCGAGGCATCGCCCTGCGTGAGCACCGGCCCACCGGCGTCGTCGGCGGACGGAGGTTCGGGTACGGCCGGCCGGCCGCCTCGCAGGTGGTGCGCACGGCCAGTCGCGCGGCCCTGTGGTTCAAGATTCCTCAGGCGGTCCAAGGACAGTCCCTTTGACGGGATCCAGGCCCGCGTCCACCATGGTGGAAGGCGATGAGGCTCGCCTTCGATCGCGGACGTGCACCGCTGATGGCCTCTACCTCGTACCTGATCCACAAGGACTGGAGGTCGCCATGATGGAGGTCACCGTGCAGGTGGAGGCGACTGTGGGCTCCCGAGTCGCACCACACCGCGAGCCGGAGCCGGCACCCTCGCAGTGGGCCCACCCTGTGCTCGACGGGTTTCCGGTCGGAGGGGGGTTTGTCGGCGACAGCCTGGCCCCGAACGGAGAACCGGCCGACGTGCTGGTCCTGATGGAAGAACCGGCGCTGCCGGGCGCCGTACGGGCCCGGCCGGTCGCCCTGCTCCACGCCGGCGTGGACGGACAGCCCGTCGACGAGGTCGTCTGCGTGACAGCCCGCGACCCGCGCTTCGAGGAGATCACGGACCTGCCGGGACTACAGGCCTGGCACTGCGACGACGCAGCTTTGGAGGCCCTGCTGCGACGGCTGGGACATGGTCACGCCTGGCAGATCGTCTGCTGTGAGGGAGCAGCCGGTGCCGAGGAGTTCCTGTCGGACGCCCACCACACCTACGAGCGTCTGACCGGCTGCATCGACTGAACCGCATCAGCTGGGCGCGATCCGCTCCAACCGATGGCGTCACCGAGGCCGACCAGGGCATGTTGTGCCGGTTCCTCGTCGGCCGGCCACCGTCTGCCACGCCCTCGCAATACCGGGAAGTGCGAGGCAGCATCCCCGCGTCCATGGACCCGGCCATGAAAAAGGCCCGCCGGACGGACTCACCCCCCACGGGAAAGCCGTCCGGCGGACCGGTCAGGATGTGATCGTGATCAGCGCACGGCGTACGCGTCGGTCACGGTCTGGATGACGGAGTTGCCGTTGGAGTCCGTCAGTTCGGTCTTCAGCGTGACCGGCTTGCCGGCCGCGCCAGCGTGGTTCACGGTCGCGGTCCAGCGGCCACCGCTCTGCGAGGTGGTGCCCTCGGTCCAGGTAGCACCGCCGTCGTACGAATACGAGACCTTTGCGGCGATCAACTCGCCGGGCGTGTAGCCCGCGTGTCCGGTGACGCTCAGGCCGATCGTCTGACCGTCCTTCGCCGGAAGGGACTTGAGCCCATCCGTGTCCAGGTCGTAGTTCGGGAAGAGCAGCGGAATGCCCTGGGAGTAGGCGTTCTCGTCCCGGTGCGAGCGGAACTTCCAGACGGTCTGGGTGTGGGTGGACCGCTTCCACACTGCGGCGGGCTGCCCGAACTTCATGGTCTCCATGGTGAGTTCGTATGCGGCGTCCTCGGCCGGGACGGTGAACACCCCGGACGGCCATCCCGTCTCGCCGATCACCTTGCCGCCGCTGGTGAGCTTCATGCCGCCGATGTCCCCGAAGGAGCCCTGGATGCCCATGTGTTCGGTGTCGCCCCAGAAGGCGGGTGCCACGCCGATCATGTTGTCCTGCCGTTCGGCGGCCAGCTGGAGCTTGCCGTCGGCGTCACGAGGGGCGGCCGGGGCCGGGATGCCCCGGTACCAGTTCTCCGCCCGCTTCGAGCCCTCGGTGTACGTGCGCGCCTGGTCGGCCATGAGCTCGCCCCAGGGGAAGCTGGAGGAGAGGTAGCGGGTCCAGGCGGTGTCGCCCGCCGAGTAGTACTCGGTGCGCTTGCCGGGGACGGCGACGGAGTCGCTGGCGGCGGAGAACACCCCGCCGTACGGGCGCCCCATGATCATCGTGTCGACGTAGTCCGCCGCGGCGCCCATCGCCTCGTAGGTCGCGGTGACCGTGCCGAGCTTCTTGTCCCGGACCTGGTAGGTGCGGTCCGAGGTGACCGGGCCGGTCTCGGGGAAGGCGAGGTTGTAGACGAACGGGCTGACGGCGGTGGCCTTCCAGCGCAGCGTCACCGGGGCCTTGGCCAGGGCGGCCTTCAGCTGAGCGGCCTCGTCCGTCTCGATGCCGAGTGAGGGCACCGGCGCCTGGCCGAAGCCCATCGACGGCTGCCAGGGGCCCGCAGCGCGGCGGTGGGCGATGATCGCCTTCGCGCCCGCGGCCTTCGCGTCACGTGCCAGGTTGTACAGGTAGCCGTCGTCGCCGGCCTCGACCAGCGCGATCTTCCCGGCGACGCCCGCGGCCTTCAGCTCATCGGGCGTGCCGGTACCCGCGTCGACCAGCGGGGCCTCGCCCGTTCCGTCGAGGTTGACGGAACCGGTGCTCGCCGCCCTCGGGTGCAGTTCGGCACCGCCGACGACCGACAGCTGTTCGATCTGCGGGGCGTACGTGCGCCAGAAGCTGGCGAACTCGAAGTCGCCGTCGCGCGCCTTGCCCTGCACGTCCGCCAGGTAGGTCCGGACGCTCCGGTTGCCGGTGATGGAGCCGGAGTGCAGCCAGGTTCCGTCCCAGGTACGGCCGAAGGACAGGGTCGTGGAGCGACTCTCGGAGGCGCGGTCCGCGGTCTCCACCTGGAGCCGGTGCGCCTTGCGGGCGTCGAGCACCAGGGTGGTGTCCTTGGCGACGTCGACCTGGGGCCGGGCGAGGTAGCCGACGGACTCGGTCATGCGGCCCGTGGCGTCCGTGGCGTCCTGCGTGATGACGAAGCCGGAGACGAAGTACGCGCCGGGGCGCACCTGGTAGACCTGCTCGGCGGCGCCGTCGTTGTAGCGGCGCTCACCGCTGGAGGCATCGGTGCCGATGACGTCGAGCGAGGAGGAGCCCGTGGCGGGCTTGCCGGTGCGGTCGATCAGCTTGACGCGCAGGGTGACGGTCTCCGGCTCGACGTACAGGGAGAACGGGGTGGAGACCTTCACACCGTCGGGCCCGGTGGCGAGTACGCGCCCGGTGACGTCGCCGTACTGGGCGGCCTTCAGGTTCGCGGCCGGGTCGATGCGCAGCGGGACCTTCACGGTGGCCCCGGCCGGGACGGTGACGCTGTTCGCGTCGAGCGCGGCGACGGGGGAGCGGACCTCGGAGCCGTCGTTGCCGGTGACGCCCTGGACCTTCAGCGACAACTTCACCGGCTTGGTGCCGGAGTTGGTGTACGGGAGGTCGACGGAGGCGCGGTCACTGTTGTTCTGCGGCCAAGCGAAGGTGCCGGCCTGGACGGCGGGGGCGCCGACGACCGTGGTGTCGATGGCGGCCTTCACGTCGAGACGGCCGGCGCCGGTCTCGCGCACATCGCCGGGGATGTCGCTCTTCGCGGACGACACCAGAGCGGTCTTGACCTGCTGGGCGGTCCAGTCCGGGTGACGCTGCTTCACGAGGGCGGCGGCTCCCGCCACATGCGGGGTGGCCATCGACGTACCGGACATCGACTGGTAGGCGTAGAGACCCCGGCCGCCCGCGGCCGCGGCGGAGATGCCGACGCCGGGGGCGGCGATCTCCGGCTTGAGGGTGTGCGCGCCGACCACGGGCCCGAGGCTGGAGAACCAGGCGGTGGAGTCGTCGCGGTCGACGGCGCCGACGGTGAGCACGCTCGGGGCGCAGCCGGGCGAGGAGACGGTGTTGAGCGTCGGGCCCGAGTTGCCTGCCGCGACGACGAACAGCGTGTCCTTGCTCTGGGCGAGTCTCTCGGCGGCGACGCTCATCGGGTCGGTGCAGTCGGTCGGCTCCGGGCTGCCGAGGCTCATGGAGACGACGTCGGCCTTCTGGTCGACGGCCCACTGCATTCCGGCGATGATCCAGGATTCGGCGCCGTAGCCACCGTCGTTGAGGACCTTGCCGTTGAGCAGGTCGGCGTCGGGGGCGACACCCTTCTTCTTGCCGTCGCTCGCGGCACCGGAGCCGCCGACGGTGGAGATGGTGTGGGTGCCGTGGCCCTGCCGGTCGTCGGTGCTGCTGGAGTCGGTGAAGTTCTCCGAGGCGGTGATCCGGCCCTTGAGGTCGGGGTGCTCCGCGTCGGCGCCGGTGTCGAGGACGGCGACCTTGGTGCCCTTGCCCGTGTACCCGGCGGCCCAGGCGAGGTCGGCGCCGATCTGCTTGGTGGACCGGTCGAGGGTGGCCTGGACCTTGCGGTCGAGCCAGATCTTCTTCAGACCGGAGGCGGAACGGGAACGGGTGTTGGTGACGTCCGCCCAGAAGTCGGCGGTCTTCGCCTTGTCCGTCTTCAGCGCGACGCCGTCGATGGCGTCCAGCTGGGGGCCGCGCTTCGCGCCGCGCGGCGTGGCGGGCGCGGTGCGGCCCGCGGCGTCGCCGTAGACGGCGATCAGCGGCAGCGCGGTGGTGTGCGCGTCGTCGTAGCCCTGCCGGATGAGTCCCGTGACGTTGAAGAGTTCCTCGTCGACCTTGTCCGCGGCCAGCGCCCGAGCGGCGGTGTCGGGGTAGACGTAGAGGTCCTTGCCGGACTGCCGGGTCTGCAGGAGGGGCACGGAGCCGTCCTCGCGGGGCAGTGCGGTGACCGACGCGGCTCCCGAACCGTCCGTGCGTACCAGGACCTTGTCGCCGGTGACCAGGGTGACGGTGACCGGCGTGCCTGCCTTGGCAGCGGTCGTGCTGCCGGTCAGTGGTCTCTTCGCGGCCGGGTCGTCCTGCGGCGCAGCCGCGGACGGTGTGATCGCGGTGACGGCCAGGACGGCGGCGGTGGCCGCCCCCAGCGCCGTGCGCGATATCGGATGCATCGCTCTCCCTAAGTAAAACCGGTTAACTCTGAACCAACAGCGGCATTCCGGAAGTTGTCGGTACCGCCGTGGCGTCACATTGGCAGAGGGACTGGCGATACAGGGATGATGACCACGGCGGGTTTACGCCGTGGCCGTTTTTCGCCGCGGCCGGAAGCCCGAGGACAGTGACGATGTGCGGAGTCAGGACTTCCGGAGGGAGCGAGGATGCTGGGAGCCATAGGTCTCGACGAGATACAGGAGTCGGTGTACCGCGCCCTCGTGGCGGTGGGCGCCGCGGAGGTCTCCGACCTCGCCCACCGGCTGGCGCTCCCCGAGCCGGACACCGAACGGGCCCTGCGCCGGCTGGAACAGACCGGTCTGGCCGCCCAGTCCTCGTCCCGCGTCGACCGCTGGGTGGCGGCGCTGCCCGCGGTGGCACTGGGGGCCCTGCTGACCCAGCAGCGCCATGAACTGGAGCAGGCCGAACTGGCGGCGGCGATGCTCGCCGAGGAGTACCGGGCGGAGGCGACCGATTCCGCCGTGCACGACCTGGTCGAGGTGGTGACGGGTGCGAGCGCGGTGGCGCACCGCTTCTTCCAGTTGCAACTGGGGGCGACGAGCGAGGTGTGCGCCCTGGTCACCGGGAAGCCGGTCGCGGTGAGCGGTATGGAGAACGAGGCCGAGGAGCGGGCCGCCACGCGCGGGGTGTCGTACCGGGTGGTGGTGGAGCGCGAGGTGCTCTCACTGCCGTCCGGGATCATGGAGTTGTCGGCGGCGCTGAGCCGTGACGAGCAGTGCCGGGTCGTCGACCGGGTGCCCACCAAGCTGGTCGTCGCCGACGGGGCCCTGGCGATGGTGCCTCTGACCGGCCGGGGCGCGGAGCCCGCGGCCCTGGTCGTCCACGCGTCCGGACTGCTGGAGTCGCTGATGGGTCTGTTCGAGGCGGTGTGGCGGGAGGCGATGCCGATCCGGCTCGGCGGGAGCGGTCGGCCGGAGGAGGAGTCCAACGGGCCGGATGCCATGGACCTGGAGGTCCTGTCGCTGCTGCTGGCCGGGCTGACGGACGCGAGCGTGGCGAAGCAGCTGGATCTGGGGCTGCGGACCGTGCAGCGGCGGGTCAAGGGCCTGATGGAACTGACCGGAGTGTCGACCCGGCTCCAACTGGGCTGGCACGCGTACGAACGGGGCTGGGTGGCCCGGGAGCCCCAACTCTGACCTGCGGTCGCCTGGGAAGCCACGCGACTGCGGCTGGGCGCGGGCCACGACTCGGGTTCTGCTTTCTGATCACGTGTGGTTGCCCAGTACCTGTCGCGCGCTTGGCCGGCAGGCACGGCAGCCAGGCGCGTTCAAACAGTGCGATCGAAATCATCCATGTACGATGAAGCGCGCCGACGCCCGGCGAAACAGACGCCGAACTCCCCGAGGCCCACGGGTGAGGCCTGACAGGGCCTCGAGACCCGTGAGCAGCACCGGAGGGAACCTTGATGACCGGCTCTCGACTGGCCAACGCACTTGTGGCCGTCCTCTCCTTCACCGCCCTGGCGCTGCTCAGCCTCTACGTGGTGGGGAAGACGGCGGCGGACTCCCCCCTGGGAACCACCGCCCGGACAGCCGTCGGCGGGCTTCTCGCCGCCGCAACGCTGGGCCTGCTCAGATACCTGACCGGCCTCGCTCGTGCCGACCGCCGGAGCAGTGACGGCAGTTGAACTGACGCAGCTTGCGAGAGTGCGGCAGGCCGCGTGGCCGAACGGCCGGCCGGATCTCCCGGTGCTTGGCTGCCGGCGGGAACACCCCTCCCGAGTGTCACCGCTCCACAAGAAGTTGACCAGACCCTCGATCTCGGCACCGTCGCCGCTGCCGTGGTCGTCATCCGGCTCCGGTCGTGATCGGTGGCTCTGGCCCACCCAGCCCCGCAACAGCTCCTCCCGCTTGGCCCCTCGAGGCGACCCGCCCTCCCATGCACGGCCCCACTCCGACATCGCCGCCAGCGTCGTGGCCATCGTCGCGGCGCCCTCCGTGAGGCGGGCCAGGAGGGCGCGGGAGAGGTCGACCTCGGTCTGGCGGGTAGCCGACGGCCGCGGCGACGTAGGCCGCCAACGCCGTTTCCCGTACAGTCATGGCGTGGCATACATGAGCAACCCGCACTACTGCTTCCTGTGATCGGAAGGCGTTGAGGGCGATGCCGGACGGCGTCGCCCTCCTTGGTGTGCCTGCCGCGTGACGCAGACGAGCCCGACTTCCGGGATGCCACAGCGTGACCGTGCTGCCGCACCCGGGGTAGCCCCGCACCCGATCGTGCCGGAGCTTCTGCCGCGCCATCCTCAAATGTTCCGCCGCGCCTGAACATTTGGGTAAGTTCCGGAAAGGCGGCCATAGATGCGGCATCGCGATCGAGGTGTAACGCGACCGCGCCGGCAAGACGCAGAAGAAAAGAGAAGCGGGGCGACACCCCGGACTGAATTTCAATGCTCCGGGCGATCGCGCCAACACAACACCTCCCCAGATCGGAATTTCTTGTGAGCAACACAGATCCGGCTTCCGGATACCCCGCGTACCACCGGCGCACAAGCCCGGACGGCTCCGTGCCCCGCCAGGCCGCTGGACGGCGCGCGGCGCTGACGGTCTGCACGATCGCCGACACCGCGGCAGGTCTGCTGGTCCTGTGGATCCTGTTGTTCCTGCTCGACGCGAACCAGGCGAATGTATTCGTCAAGTTCGTGCAGGGAACAGCGGGCTGGCTGGCCTGGTGGTCGCAGGATATCTTCACCATGGACACGGAGAGCCTACGTGTCGTCCTTAACTATGGTCTTCCCGCAGTGATGTATTTGCTGATCGGACACGGAATCGCCGCCCGGCTCAACCGGGCCTGAAAGCGGCTCTTCACAGTTGAGGGTGTAGTCGCTGGTTGGATGGTGGCTGGCGCGTCGGTCCCGGGGTAGGTGTGGAGGTCTTCCGAGGATGGAGGTTCCTGCGCCGCCCATCTGGAAGACCTCGAAGTGCCTGACGCTACCTTCGGCTGCCCTGACCTGACCACGTTCTGCCGCCTGGATGAGCTCGGCCTGGTCGTGGTCGGCCAGCGTCTGGAGCCCGATCGCGCGGTCCTGGCGTGCCGGGTCCTGGAGGCCGATGACGGCACCGAGGGCTGGTGCCGACGCTGCGGGTGTGCAGGAAGACCCCGGGACACCGTCACGCGGGAGCTGGCGCACGAGCCCCTGGGCTGGCGACCGACCACCCTGCTGGTGTCGATCCGCCGGTACCGGTGCACCGGGTGTGGGCATGTGTGGCGCCAAGACACCAGCTGCGCGGCCGAGCCGCGGGCCAGGCTGTCGCGTCGTGGACTGGCCTGGGCGCTGGAGGCGATCGTGTGTCAGCAGTTGAGCATCGCTCGCGTCGCCCAAGGGCTTGGCGTCGCGTGGAACACCGCCAACGACGCGGTCCTGGCCGAGGGCCGACGGGTGCTGATCAACGATCCCGGCCGGTTGAACGGTGTGAAGGTCATCGGGGTCGATGAGCACGTGTAGCGCCACACCCGCCGCGGGGACAAGTACGTCACCGTGATCATCGACCTCACGCCGGTGCCGCCGGTACGGGTCCAACGAGGCTGCTGGACATGATCCCGGGCCGCTCCAAGGCCGCGTTCAAGGCCTGGCTTACCCAGCGTCCCCAGGCGTGGCGCGAGGCCGTGGAGGTCGTCGCGATGGACGGGGTCACCGGCTTCAAGACCGCCGCCGCTGAGGAGATCCCCGCCGCGGTCGCGGTGATGGACCCCTTTCACGTGGTGCGCCTGGCCGGCGACGCCCTCAACGACTGCCGCCGCGTTCAGCAGACCACCCGCGGCCGCCGCGGCCGTAGGAACGACCCGTTCTACCGTGCCCGGCGAACCCTCACCGGTGCCGACCTGCTCACCGACAAGCAGGCCGCCCGACTCACGGCCCTGTTCGCCATCGATGAGCACGTCGAGGTCGAGGCCACCTGGGGCATCTACCAGCGGATGATCGCCGCCTACCGGCACCCCGACCCAGCCGCGGGCCGCGAGCTGATGGTCAAGCCGATCGAGTCGCTCAGCGCCGGCGTCCCCAGGCCGCTGGTCGAGATCGCCAAGCTCGGCCGCACCCTGAGCAAGCGAGCCGCTGACGTACTGGCCAACTTCGACCGGCCCGGCACCAGCGACGGTCCAACCGAAGCGATCAACGGCCGCCTGGAGCACCTGCGCGGCTCCGCCCTCGGCTTCCGCAACCTCACCAACTACATCGCCCGATCCCTACTCGAGACAGGCGGATTCAGACCCCGACTACACCCTGCATTGGTGAAAAGTCGCTCTTCCTGGGGGTCGGCCAAAGATACGACGGAAACCGGCAACCAGTGATCTTGAGTTGAACTTGCCGCAGGTGAGGTGCTGGGGCGGATCGGCGTCGGCTGCCCGACCAGGGACAGCGATGCGCAAACGCAGCCGGAGGCCCGATCTTGCGTCACCGTTCGCAGTGGACTTCTTCGCGTACCCGCTCAGATCGGTCAACGGCGCACCCGATAGCGCAGGTGAAGCACCCGGTTGCCCTGAATCACCACGTCAGGATCCTCCAACAGGTGCTGCGCGTGGACCGACCCGAAGTAGCGCTTGCCGGACCCGAACACGACGGGTACGACGTCCATGCGCACCTCGTCGATCAGGCCCGCGGCAAGCACCTGGCCACCGACGTCGCCCGCGGCGACCTCGACCATGCGGTCACCCGCAAGCTCCTGCGCCTTGGCCACGGCTGCCTCGACGCCGTCGACGAAGTGAAACGGCGCCTCGGGGTCCCAGCCCTCGGGCATCGGCCGGTGCGACACGACGACCATGTGGTCGATCCCGCCCGGCGGCTTCCCGTCCCAGCCGTCCGTCAGGTCGAAGACGTGGCGGCCGACGATCGTGACTCCGATCTGGTCCCAGTACGGCCGGGTGTAGTCGTAGGACGTCTGCGACACCTTCAACCCGCCGCTCTCGTCCAACGGGACGTCACCGCTGGACAACCAGTCGAACAGCGGTCCGGGCTGGTCATTCTCGTCCGCGACGAAGCCGTCCACCGACACCGAGCTGTACATGACCACCTTGCCCACGGGGCTCTCCTCTGCTTTGGGGTGCCCCAAATTAGCGTGTCGTGAGCTGTCGCTCTTGTAAGAAATCAATCGGCCGGCAGCGGCCAGCCGTCCAGCGCGTGGCCGGGATGTTCGCGCAGGAACCGCCGCCGGACTTCGATGTACCGGGTCGGCGTGAGCCCGGTGAACGCCCGGAACTCGTGGCCGAAGTGGGCCTGGTCGAAGTAGCCTGCGCCACTGGCGAGGTCGCCCCAGTCGATCGGTCCGGCGGGGTTGATCGCGAACACGGTGGCGGTGAAGCGGTAGGTGCGGGCCAGCCGCTTCGGCGTGACGCCGATGAACTCCTTGAACCGCTGTGCCAGATGAGTGCTGCTGATACCGGCTGCCACGCTCAGGTCGCCGATCGTCACCGCCCCGCTGGTCGCCGCGATGACGCTGCTCGTATGGCGGACCAGCCCCAGGCCGGCGGTCTCGCACAGCCGTCGCATTAGCTCCTCCTCGAGCAGCGTCAGCATCTCGTGCGGTCCGTCCGCCGTGGCCAGCCGGTCTCGCAGCTCAGCAATGGCGGGCCGGCCCCAAACCTGCTCTACCGTCACCGGCCGGTCACACAGCTCGGCCGCGGGCATCGGCAGGAACGGCGCCAGCCCCCACGGCTTGAAGTGCACGCCGACGGACCGGGTCCCCGGCGGATAGCCGAACTCGAAGGCGCGGGTGGGCATGGTGACCACGCAGCCGTCGGCGTACTCGGCCGTCTCGATGTCGGTGCCGGCGCGGATGCGGAACGGCGCCCCGAGGTTGACGATGAGCAACGCCGACGGCATCGGCGGCAGCGTCAGCCGGGCGTACGGCGGCGCACCCTCCAGGTAGTAAAGGTCGTCGATCAGCCCGTCCAGCGGCGGTCGCGGCACTCTGGACACGTACTCCACGCCCACAGCATCGCCGCCATCGTGTTCGCGATCAACCCCGCCGGCATCGCGCGCCGGGATGGTCCAGCCGCGCTGCCGCCAGCATCGAGCCGGCGCCGATCCCGGACGAGCGCCCGGCCGCGGACATTTGCGCGGGTTACGCGTGCTGCGTGAGAGATGGAGGATTCTCGGCCCTCCAGTGTCGCCCTGCATGGGGGAGGCGCTAAACCACCCTCTGCTGCGTTACCGTGCCCTGCTACGCGGCCGCGGGCTGTTCGCCGCCAAAGTCGACCTCGTCCAGCGCGGGGACGAACACGTCCGGCGGGATGTGGAGTTCGCCGGTTGCGTAGGCGCCGAACCGGAGGATGTGGGAGGGCAGGTAGGGCGAGAGCTGGGCCAGACCCGCAGCGGTCACCTGCCACCCCTCGGCAACCAGCTGCCGGATGACCTCCATCATGTCGATCGCGGTGTGGAACACGATCAGGTTGCACAGCAGCGAGTTCCATTTGACCGACTTCTCCTGCTCGGCTGGGTCGTTCTCGGCGATCACGCCCTGGTTGCCGAACCGGGGTCCAGGCGGAGAACCCGTTGTAGGCCTCGGCCTTGTTGGTGGCCGCGGTCACCCGTGCCCGCAGCCCCGAGTCGGCGAGGAACCGCAGCAGCGCCACGGTCCGCATCACGCGCCCGACTCCCGGAACGCCTTGTAGATCTGGTTCTTGCGCGAGTTCGACGACAATCGGCGCATCAGCGTCACCGAAGACACTTTGCATTGTGAAGAGCCCTGAAAGCGCAGGGATCGACTGTGACACCCAGCCCCACTGAACAGATCCAACTGCTGATCTACGACGATCTGATACGCGAACGTGGTGACGTCGTCGCGGAGGCTCAACTGGCAGCAGAACACACGCAGCACCAGGCGACGGAACTGCTCGGCAGGCAGGGCGCGTGCGGAACAGTTCCCGGAACGCCTCTGGATCCCTGACAAGCAACTCCTGGCGCTCGTGTGGACAGCGCCAGGAGTTGCCTTCTCCGCGTGGTTGTCAGGGTGAGGAGGAGTCGCTGTTCCTCACCCCACGGGTCACAGGTACTTCTTCAACTCCCGCCGTGCCAGCGACCGCTGGTGGACTTCGTCCGGCCCGTCGGCGATCATCAGCGTGCGCGCGCCCGCGTACAGCTCGGCGAGCGGGAGGTCCTGGCTGAAACCGCCCGCGCCGTGCAGCTGGATCGCCCGGTCGAGGATGCCGACCACCGCGCGGGGTGTGGCGATCTTGATGGCCTGGATCTCCGTGTGTGCCCCCTTGTTGCCGACGGTGTCCATCAGCCAGGCCGTCTTCAGTACCAGCAGCCGCAGCTGCTCGACGGTGACCCGCGCGTCCGCGATCCAGTTGTGGACCACGCCCTGCTGGGCCAGCGCCTTGCCGAAGGCGGTGCGGGAGACGGCCCGCCGGCACATCAGCTCGATCGCCCGCTCGGCCATGCCGATCAGCCGCATGCAGTGGTGGATGCGCCCCGGTCCGAGCCGGGCCTGGGCGATGGCGAAGCCGCTCCCCTCCTCGCCGATCAGGTGGGAGGCGGGCACGCGCGCGTGGTCGAAGACCACCTCGGCGTGGCCGCCGTGGGAGTGGTCCTCGTACCCGAAGACCCGCATCGCGCGCCGGACGGTGACGCCGGGCGTGTCGCGCGGCACGAGCACCATGGACTGCTGGCGTCGGATGTCCGGGCCGTCCGGGTCGGTCTTGCCCATCACGATGAAGATCTTGCAGTCCGGGTTCATCGCCCCGGAGATGTACCACTTGCGCCCGGTGACGACGTACTCGTCGGAACCGTCGGAGGCGCGCTCGATGCGGGTGGTGACGTTGGTGGCGTCGGAGGAGGCCACTTCCGGCTCGGTCATGGCGAACGCCGAACGGATCTCGCCCGCGAGCAGCGGCTGGAGCCACTGCTTCTTCTGCCACTCGTCGCCGAACTGCGCGAGCACCTCCATGTTGCCCGTGTCGGGCGCCGCGCAGTTCAGCGCGGTGGGTGCCAGGTGCGGGGAGCGGCCGGTGATCTCGGCGAGCGGGGCGTACTGGAGGTTGGTCAGCCCGGCGCCGTACTCGGCGTCCGGCAGGAAGAGGTTCCACAGGCCCTGCCTGCGCGCCTCCGCCTTCAGCTCCTCCACCACCGCCGGGGTGTCCCACGGGGAGGACAGCGCGGCCCGCTGCTCCTCGGCCACCGCTTCGGCCGGGTACACGTACTCGTCCATGAAGGCCAGGAGCCTGGCACGCAGCTCCTCGGTGCGCGCGTCGAACGCGAAGTCCATGTCCGGTCAGCCTTCCTGAAGAGTCGTCAGTCCATGGTCGACGAAGACGGGGACGAGGTCGCCGATGCGGTCGAAGCCCCGCCCGACCGTCTGGCCGAGCGTGTACCGGTAGTGGATGCCCTCCAGGATCACGGCGAGCTTGAACCAGGCGAACGCCGTGTACCAGGACACGGCCGAGACGTCCCGCCCCGAGCGCGCGGCGTACCGCTCGACCAGCTCCGCCGCGGACGGGTGTCCCGGAGCCTCGGCGGTGGTGGACACCGGTGAGTCGGGCATGCCCAGCGGCGTGCTGTACATCACCAGCAGGCCCAGGTCGGTCAGCGGGTCGCCGAGCGTGGACATCTCCCAGTCGAGGACCGCCGTGATCCGGTCGTCCGGGCCGAGCAGCACGTTGTCGAGGCGGTAGTCGCCGTGCACGACGGCCGGGGCGGGGGAGACGGGCAGCGCGCGCCCGAGCGCCGAGTGCAGCTCGTCGACGCCGGCCAGTTCGCGGTTGCGGGAGGCCGCCAGCTGCTTGCCCCAGCGCCGCAGCTGCCGGTCCAGGAAGCCCTCGGGGCGGCCGAAGTCCTCGAGGCCCACTTCGGCCGGATCCACCGCGTGCAGCTCGACGAGGGTGTCCACCAGCGACAGCACCGCGTTCCGAGTGCGCTCCCCGCCGAGCGGGGCGAGCTGGTCCGCGGTGCGGTACGGGGTGCCCTCGACGAACTCCATCACGTAGAACGGCGCCCCGAGCACGTCCTCGTCCTCGCACAGCAGCACCGGGCGCGGCACCGGCACCTCCGTCGGGTGCAGGGCGCTGATCACCCGGTGCTCGCGTCCCATGTCGTGCGCGGTGGCCAGGACGTGGCCCAGTGGGGGGCGCCGCACGACCCACTGCGAGGCGCCGTCCGAGACCGCGTACGTGAGGTTCGACCGTCCGCCTTCGATCAGCCGGCCGGTCAGCGGGCCCCGCACCAGACCTGGCCGCTCCCGGTCGAGCAGTCCGCGCAGCCGGTCGAGATCGAGTCCGGGCGGGTGGTCGGGGCTCATCATGGCTCCTGGGAGACGAGACGACATCACGTGACCGACCATCATGCCGACTGGTCGGTATGTCGTCCAGTGCCTGTATGCCAAAGTGACCCGTGTCTCGGTCGCCAGTGCCTGGAGAACTCCTGAAGATCAGGGGGCGTTACGTGGTCGTGGCCGCGGTCGCCCGCCGCTCCGCCTCGCCGGACCTCAGCGGCCCCGGAGTGGGCGAGGCCGGGCCGCGTCCGCCTGGGTGGCCGAGGCGATCAACTGGTCGACCAGGGCGATCAGAACGTCCCGGCACGACTCGCGGTCACGCGCGTCGCACAGCAGTACCTGGGCGTGTTCGGGCAGGGCCAGGGACTCCCGGATCTCGTCCGGCGGGTAGGGGTGCCGTCCATGGAAGCCGTTGACGCCGACGACGAAGGGGATGCCCCGGTTCTCGAAGAAGTCGATGGCGGCGAAGCTGGTCTCCGGCCGGCGGACGTCGATCAGGACGACGGCGCCGAGCGCGCCCACGGCCAGGTCGTTCCACATGAACCAGAACCGCTGCTGACCGGGTGTGCCGAACAGATACAGCACGAGATCCGAGCTGACCGTGATCCGGCCGAAGTCCAGGGCCACGGTGGTGGCTTGCTTGTGCTCGATGCCGTCGAGGTCGTCGACGTCCAGGCCCGCGGCGGTCAGCGGTTCCTCGGTGCGCAGCGGGGCGATCTCGCTGACCGACCCGACCATGGTGGTCTTGCCGACCCCGAAACCCCCGGCGATCAGGATCTTCGCTGTGTCGGGGGCTGATGACGACCGAGCGGTGGTGTCAGAGCCGGCCAAGGCCGTCCCTCACTTTCTGCAGAAGGTCCAGGTCCGGGGTGCGGGAGACCGGGGACGGCCGGTTGACGGTGATCCGTCCGGCCTCCAGCAGATCGCAGAGCATGATCACCACCACGCTCACCGGAAGATCGAGATGGGCGGCGAGCTCTGCCACGGTGATCGGCTCCGCGCACCGCTTCAGGATCCGTGCGTGTTCGGGCTGGAGCCGGACGGCCCGCTCGGGCGGCGGATCCACTGCCGTCACCATCGTGATGAGGGTGAAGTCGGCGCGGCTGGGACGGGTCCGTCCACCGGTCAGGGTGAACGGCCGAACGAGCCGGCCCGCCGCGTCGCCTCCGTTCACCTCACTCGCCGTTGCCGGACGCGTCGGCACCCGGACGCGGGGCCGCACTCAGGTGCTCGCCGATCTTCTTCACCAGCATGTTCATCTGGTACGCCACCACACCGACGTCGGCGCCCGGGCCGGTGAGAACGACGAGATGGGCGCCCGGTCCGGCCGAGGTGAGAATCAGATAGGTGTGGGCCAGTTCGATGAGCGCCTGCCGCACCGGGCCGCCACCGAAGTCCATGCTGACGCCCTTGCTGAGGCTCATCAGGCCGGACGCGGTCGCCGCCAGCCGCTCGGCGTCGTCACGCGGGAATCCGGTGGACTTGCTGACGACCAGTCCGTCCTCGGAGAGCACGACGGCGTGGTTGACGTCGGCGACCCGTTCCACGAGACCGGTCAGCAGCTGGTCGAGCTGGGTGTGCGTGGCGGGGGTGGGGCGTGTCATATGGCTGTCCTTCATGTGCGGTCGGCGGGCGAAGTCGAGGGTGGATGTCCCCCTTGCTCGAACACGGTCGAGGCCTTGGGGGTGGCGGTGCCTGCGGCGGGAACGCGCGCATCGGAGGCGTCCGGTCTGGCGCCGTCCTGTGCGGAGTCGTCCTGTGCGACGCCGTCCGGTGCGGCGCTGTCCGGTGTGGCGCCGTCCGGTGCGGCGGCCTCCTCCGGGGCGTCGGCCCGTTCCTGGGTGTCGTCGTGCCGCGCCTCGCGTGTGCCGCGCTGGAAGCCGGCCAGCGAGGAGGCGGCGCGTTCGGCGGTGAAGCCGTCGAGGGGGTCGTCCTCCACGACGGGCACGGCCTCTCCACGCAGCTCGGCGGCCAGACTGGTCTGCGGCACCCGGCGCGGCAGCGGGGAGAGCCCCGGCTCACGTGTCCCTTCCGCCCCGTGTCCGCTGTCACCCGCGCGGGAGGCGTTCTGCCCCGCGGACGGCTTCCTCCGCCGGGCGTTGACGGCGGGGACGGGGCCCTCCCCGGCCCGTTCCGGACGCCCCGGCCCGGGCACCCGCACGGGCTCGGACGCCTGCGGCTGCGTCTGCGGGGAGCCGGCGGCCTCGTGCACCACGATGTCGTGCGGAACGAGCACGATCGCGGTGGTCCCGCCGTAGGGCGAGGAGCGCAGGGTCACGGTGATGCCGTGCCGGGTGGCCAGGCGGGCGATCACGAACATGCCGAGCCGCAGGTCGTCGGCGAGCGCCACCACATCGAACTGCGGGGACACGGCCAACTGGGCGTTGAGCTGGGCGTAGTCCTCCTCGGACATACCGAGGCCGCGGTCCTCGACCTCGATGACGAGGCCCTTGGCCACCATCGCGGCCCGCACTCCGACGGGGCTCGGGGCGGCGGAGTACGCGGTCGCGTTGTCGATGAGCTCGGCCAGCAGATGGATGACGTCGGCCACCGCGGGCGGGGCGAGGTACACCTCCTCGTCGGTGTGCACCTCCACCCTCTGGTACTCGGCGACCTCGCCGACGGCGCCGCGCAGGATGTCGATCAGCGCGACCGGTTCGGTCCAGCTGCGCCGGGGCTGCTCGCCGCTGATGATGACGAGGTTCTCCTCGTAGCGGCGCAACTGGCTTGCCGTGGAGTCCAGTTCGTACAGACCCTGGAGGACCTCCGGGTCCTGGTGCCGCCGTTCCAGCACGTCGAGCTTGCTGAGCTGAAGGTTGATCAGGTTCTGGCTCTGCCGGGCGATCCCGAGGATCACCTTCTGGAAACCGCGCCGGGTGTCGGCGAGTTCGACCGCGGTGTGCACGGCCGTGCGCTGCGCGGTGTTGAAGGCCTGGGCGACCTGGCCGAGTTCGTCGGTGCCGTAGTCCAGCGGCGGCGTCGCGGAGTCCACGTCCACCTTCTCGCCCCGCTCCAGCCGGGCCACCACGTCGGGCAGCCGCTCCTCCGCCAGACGGAGCGTGGCGATCCTCAGCCCCAGCAGCCGCCGGGACAGGGACCGGGTGATCCGCCAGGACATGCCGACGCACAGGACCAGGGCGGCCAGGCCGGCCGCGCTCAGGACGGCGGACTTCAGCAGCAGCCCGTGCGCTCGGTCGGCACTGCGATCGAGCAGGGCGACCGTCTGCTGCCGGATCAGCGCCGAGTACTGGACGGACAGCTTGTCGATCGCGGCGCCCCATCTCGCGCGCGCGTCAGGCA
The DNA here is from genome assembly GCF_042896885.1 of Streptomyces sp. NPDC001231. NCBI lineage: Bacteria > Bacillati > Actinomycetota > Actinomycetes > Kitasatosporales > Streptomycetaceae > Streptomyces > Streptomyces sp. NPDC001231. The sequence goes on along the minus strand of NZ_JBIAXS010000019.1, from coordinate 37,122 downwards.
GCGCGATCCCGCGCGCGCCGGTGGCCTTGCCCCGGGCCGAGAGCACCTGGTCCTCGACGGCTTCCAGCGTCCGCCACTGTGCCGACTGCAGGATCCGTTCGGTCTGCGTCTTCGTGCTGCCCTGAAGCGAGGGGACGATCTGGTCCTCTACGAGCCAGCGGCGGGTGTGGACCAGTTGGGCGAACCTGTCCCACGCCTCCTGGTCCATGTGTCCGGACGACCACGCCAGGGTGAGCTGCGCGTCCTCCTGGGAGACCAGCTCCGCGGCGTGCTCCAGCGCCACGAGCGGACCGGACTGGGAGGTGAGGTCGCCGTCGTCGACCTGTGAGAGCTCCTGGAAGGCATGGATCTGGTCGTCGATGATCGCGGTGTACTGGTCCAGGGCCTGTTCACCGGTGATGTCCGTCGGTTTGTCCACCTGGCCCCGGTAGTACTCCAGGCTGCCCACCGACGCGACGACCGAGTACATCCGGTTCTTGATGCGGGCGGGCGCCTGCCTGATCGAGTCGGCCTGGCCGACCAGCTCGGCGACCGCCTTGTCCGTGGTCACGCGCTGCGCGTCCAGAGCGGTCCGGGAGCCGTGCGGGGACGCCAGCCACGCCGCCGACAGACCGCGCTCCTGCTGGAGGGCGAGCGCCGCGTCGGTGCCCATGGCGCCGGTCGACCTGCTCAGCGCTGTCTGTGAGCGCAGCCGGAGGCCCTCGGAGAACATCTGGGTCGTGGTCACACCCCACATGGCGGCGAGCGCGACGGTGGGGACCAGGGCCAGGAGGACCAGTGAGAGCCGTATCGAACCGAGACGGCGCCGGGAACCTGTCGGTGTCCGTGGAGACATCATCGTCCTAGAGCGATCTGCGGGAAGATGGGGAAGGGGGGAACGAGCGGGCGGGGTGACGGCGCGTCCGGTACGGGCCGGGAGACGCGGGGGACGCCGTCCGCGCAGGTGACGGGCGGACGGAGAAGGACCGTGTCGTCATGTCACCGGCGCCCCGTACACGGCATGTCCTCAGCGCGTGCCGTCGGCGGCCAGCTTCGCCACCGACGCGACGTTCGTCTTGGTCACGAAGGCGGGACCGGTGAGCACCGGAGCGACGCCGCCACCGCTCACATTGCCGTTGGACCTGTAGAGCCAGAGCGCGTCCACGGCCAGATAGCCCTGGAGGTAGGGCTGCTGATCCACCGCGAACTGCACATCTCCGTCCTGAACCGCCTTGACCAGATCCTTGTTCAGGTCGAAGGTGGCGACGTGCGCCCTGCTGCCCGCCTTGTGCACGGACTTGACCGCAGCCAGCGCGAACTGTGCTCCATTGGTGACCACTTCGTCGATGTCGTGGTCCAACCGCAGCCGGGCCGCGACCGACTCGGTCAGGGCGTCCATGTCGGTGCCGTCGCTGTAGAGCATGTCGGTCCTGCCGCCGAAGGCCTTCTTCACACCGGCGCAGCGTGCCTCCAGCGCGATGTTGCCGCGCTCGTGGATGACGCACAGGGCGTGCTTGGCCCCCAGGGCGTCCAGCTTGTCCCCGACGGCCCGGCCCGCGACGCTGTCGTCCTGGCCGAAGTACTGCAGCACACCGCTGGAACGCCAGGACCCGATACCGGAGTTGAGCCCGACCACGGGTATGCCCGCCGCCTTGGCCTCCGCGATCGGCCCCTTCATCGCATCCGGCTTGGCCAGCGTCAGCGCGATGCCGTCGGCCCCCTCCCGGATCGCGTCCCGCACCAACTTCGCCTGCCCGGCGGCATCGGCGTCACTCGCGTAGGTCAGCTCGACGCCGTCCTTGGCCGCGGCCACCTCGGCGCCCTTGCGGACCAGTTGCCAGAAGGCGTCTCCCTCGGCCCCATGGGTGACCATGGCGACCTTGAGCCCCGACCCACCGGATACCCTCGCGCCCGACCCGGACTGCGAGTCTCCGGAGCCGGAGCAGCCGGCCATGAGCAGGCAGGCGGCGACGGCGGCCGTCAGCGCGGTGCCGGGGGCGGATCTGCGGTACTTGTGCGAAGGAGGAGTCTTCATGAGGGTGCGGCACCTCACTGTGCAGCCGAGCATGTAGCAAACGGGGGGAGGGACTGGGGCGGAGGGCCGACGGACGTACGACCGGGCGGGTGGCTCTCGTTGAGCCGGAGCCAACCGCGTGTGACGCCCGGTAGTCAAGTGATCGGCGACCTGTCCTGGCTTGTTGCTGCCGCATTGTGATCATCTGCCTTTTATGGCGGCACGGTCGAGGCCCGGTACGCCCCGCACGCCGGGCGCCTGCGCGTGAGCGGCCATCCGGCGAGGCGAGCGCGCTGACGCGAGGAGGGCGGCGGAGGAACGGGATTTCGGCGGGACCCAGTTGACCTTGCCGGTCCTTTCGTCGCGCGTCTATAGTTCGGCTCCTGCCCGGCGCCGACGCCGGTTCCGCCGCTCGACGCCACCGTCCAGGACGCCGTCGACCCGGCCCTGTCCGATCCGTACGAGCTCGAAGCGGCGATGCCCGGTGCGACGCGCCTGTGCCTGCTGTGAGCCGTCACCGGGCCGGCCCGTCACCGTTCGGAGAGTTCCGCGAGTCTGCGGGCGAGCATGGCGCGTTCCGGTTCGTTGCCGACGAGGCCGAGGGCGGCCCGGTAGGCAGCGGCCGCCTCGGTGGTGCGGCCCAGCCTTCTCAGCAGGTCGGCCCGCGCCGCGGGAAGCAGGTGGTAGCCGCGCAGTTCCCCGGCCTCGGTGAGGGCGTCCAGCAGGGCAAGCCCCGCCTCGGGGCCGTCGCGCATGGCGACGGCCACGGCCCGGTTCAGCGCGACCAGCGGGAATGGCTCGATCTGAAGCAGCACGTCGTAGAGCGCGACGATCTGCGGCCAGTCGGTCGTCTCGAAGCCGGCCGCCTCGTCGTGCAGTGCCGCGATCGCCGCTTGCACCGCGTACGGTCCGACACCGGGACCCGTCAGGGCCGGTACGACGAGCCGCCGCCCTTCGGCGATGAGGCCGGTGTCCCACAGAGCGCGGTCCTGGTCTTCGAGCAGCACCTGGTCTCCTGCGGCGTCGGTCCTGGCCGCGCGCCGGGCGTCGGTGAGGAGGAGCAGCGCGAGCAGCCCCGTCACCTCTCGTTCCCCGGGGAGCAGCCGGTGCAGGATACGGGCGAGCCGGATGGCTTCGTCGGCCAGATCGGGGCGGACGAGGTCGTTGCCGGAGCTGGCGGCGTACCCCTCGGTGAAGACGAGGTAGACGACCCGGAGCATGCTGGGCAGCCGCGCGGGCAGTTCGTCCGGCCCCGGAACGCGGAACGGGATGCGCGCACTGCGGATCTTGCGTTTCGCGCGCACGATGCGCTGGGCCATCGTCGCGGTGGGTACCAGGAATGCCCGGGCGACCTCGGGTGTGGTCAGGCCGGCGAGAAAACGCAGCGTCAGCGCCGTCTGTGCCTCCGGAGAGAGAGCGGGGTGGCAGCAGGTGAAGAACAGTTGCAGCCGCTCGTCGGGGATGTCGTCGAAGCCGGGCTCGGCGGGGACCGTGACGGCGGCCCGGTCGCTCTCCACCTGGAGCACCGCCAGCCGCTCCGCGTACGCGCGATCGCGCCGGATCCGGTCGATGGCCTTGCGGCGTGCCGTGGTGAGCAACCAGGCCAGTGGCTTGTCCGGCACTCCGTCGACCGGCCACCGCTCCAGCGCGGCCTCGATCGCGTCGGAGGCGGTCTCCTCGGCGAGGTCGAGATCTCCGAACCGTGCCGCGAGCAGGGCGAGCAGCCGGCTCCGGTCCTCGCGGAACACCGCCTCCACGGAGCGGGCCGCTCGCCACTCGTTCACGACTGATCCGGCTCCCAGACCGTGCGGACCTCGACGGTGCCGTACCGGGCCCCGGGGCACCGGGCCGCCCAGTCGAGCGCCGCGTCGAGGTCGGGAACATCGATCAGGTAATAGCCGCCGACGATCTCCCGGGTCTCGGCGAACGGCCCGTCGGTCACGACGCGCTCACCGTTCACGCGGACGCGTACGGTGGTCGCGTTCGAGACGTCCAGGGCGTTGCCGTCCAGTTTGACGCCGGCGTCGGAGACGGCCTTGTCGAACGCCATGAACTCTTCCACGGTCGGTCCTTCGGCCGGTCGCTCTTCGGTGGAGTCGGGCGACAGGGTGTTGATCAGCAGCAGGTACTTCACGGGACGCTCCTCGTGCCTGGGGTTGGTTGCGCGGATATGACGAATGGCCGCGGGGAGAATCGACAGGACGACCGGAGAAATCTTGTCAGGGCGCCCCAGGCCCTGCCCCGTGACCGGGCGTGCTCTTCCGCCACCGTGGCCGAAGAGCACGCCCGGTCAGTCAAGGCCAACCAGTGCATGGACGACGCCGGCGACGACCCGTTCCACACGGCACTGTTCGAAGCCGTGCGGGCCGGCGACCCGGTCGCCGCGACCGCCGCGGCGCTCGCCATCCTGGACGACTACCCGGAGGCAGAGGCGTGACCACCGCCGATCAGCTGATGCGCGACGCCCACCTGATCGTCACCATGGACGAATCCTTGGGCGAGCTGCCCTGCGGCCTGGCCGGCGGTGATGCGCAACCCGCCATGTCAGCCCCCGTCATCCCTCACTGCCTTGCTCGATGATTCGGGGGATTCCTAGTCTCGGTGCCATGACTTCGCTGCCCCCTGCCGCTGCCGCGGCCCCCGAGTCCCGTCGTACCGTGACCGCTGCCGTCGTCCAGGCGGCCGCCCCGCTGTTCGACACACAGGCCGCGCTGAACCGCGCCACGGAACTCATCCGGGAGGCCGTCAGCGACCGAGGCGCAGAGGTCGTCGTCCTGCCCGAGGCGTTCCTCGGCGGCTATCCCAAGGGCCTGGACTTCGACATCACCGTCGGCAGCCGCACCCCGGCCGGCCGCGAACTGTTCCGCCGCTACCACGCCGCCGCCATCGACGTCCCCGGCCCCGAGACCGACACCCTGGCCGCCCTCACCTGGGACCTCGGCTGCCACGCCGTCGTCGGCGCCGTCGAACGCCAGGGCGGCACCCTCTACTGCGTCGCCCTCTTCTTCGGCCCCGACGGCTACCTGGGCCTGCACCGCAAGCTCATGCCGACCGCCGCCGAACGCTACCTGTGGGGCCAGGGCGACGGTTCCACCCTCCCGGTCTTCGACACCGGCACCGCCCGCCTCGGCGCGGCCATCTGCTGGGAGAACTACATGCCGCTGTTCCGTACGGCCATGTACGCCAAGGGCATCGACCTGTGGTGCGCGCCGACCGTGGATGACCGCGACGCCTGGCAGGCCAGCATGCGGCACATCGCCCTGGAGGGCCGCTGCTTCGTCCTCAGCGCCAACCAGTACCTGCGCCGCGAGGCCCTGCCCGCCGACCTCCACCCCGTCCAGGGCGACGCCCCCGACACCGTCCTGATCGGCGGCGGCTCCGTCATCGTCTCGCCACTCGGCGAGGTCCTCGCCGGCCCGCTGCGCGACAGCGAGGGGATCCTGACCGCCGAACTCGACCTCGACGACCTCACCCGCGCCCGCTTCGACTTCGATCCCACCGGCCACTACGCGCGCCCCGACGTCTTCACGCTCCAGGTCGACGAGTCCGCCCGCACCGCCGTCACCAGCAGGGGCGCCGCCGCCTGGTCGTCCAGGACCGACTAGCCGATGCGCGCTCCCGTGCCGCTGACCCGGACGCGCGGGTCACCCGCGCGCAGCGTCACCGTGAGTTCGCCGGGGCGGCCCATGTCCTCGCCCTGATGCAGGGTCAGTACGGCGTCCTCGGGGACCAGGCCGAGCTGACGGGCGTACGCACCGAACGCGGCGGCCGCGGCGCCGGTAGCGGGGTCCTCGACGACGCCGCCGACGGGGAACGGGTCACGGACATGGAAGACGGTGGCCGACTCCCGCCACACCAACTGGACCGTCGTCAGGTCCAAGCGGTGCATCAGGGCTTCGAGGCGTGCGAAGTCGTACGCGAGGTCCGCCAGGCGCGTGCGAGTCGCCGCCGCGAGTACGAGGTGGCGGGCGCCGGCGAACGCGATGCGGGGCGGGAAGGCCGGGTCGAGATCGGCGGCCGGCCAGCCGAGGGCCGCGAGCGCCTCAGTCAGGTCGGTGCGGGCGATGTCCTCGATATGCGGCTCGACACTGGTGAGGGTCGCCCTGACCGTCCCGCCCTCCTCCGCCACCTCCACCGGCACGATGCCGGCGCGCGTCGCGAACACCAGTTCCCCGGGGCCCATCCGTTCGGCGAGCGCGACGGCGGTCGCGATGGTGGCGTGCCCGCAGAACGGCACCTCGGCCTTGGGACTGAAGTAACGGATGCCGTACGCCCACCCCTCCTGGCCGCCGAGGCCCTCCGGGGGCGCGGTCAGGAACGCGGACTCCGAGTATCCGAGGTCGGTGGCGATGGCCAGCATGTCGCCGTCGTCCAGGGCGGTGGCGTCCAGAACGACGCCGGCGGGGTTTCCGCCGTCGGGGGCGCTGGAGAAGGCGGTGTATCGCAGCACCTCGGGCCGCGGCGCATTCGTCGTCATGTGCGCGGCAACGCGGGCGGGTCGGCGGCTATTCCAGGACCTGGGTGGAGGCGCGGATGCGGTCCCACCACGCGCGTGGCCGCGGGCCCGGCAGGACCAGTTCAACTGAAGGTGCGGCGGTACGCCTGTGGGCTGACGCCCGTCGTCCGCTTGAAGCGGTCGCGGAACGCCGTGGGCGAGCCGAATCCGACCTGTCCCGCGATCCGTTCCACCGGGTGCCGTGTGGTCTCCAGGAGGTGCTGGGCCTGCCGGATGCGCGCCCGGTGCAGCCATTGCAGCGGGGTGGTGCCGGTCTGCTCGCGGAAGCGGCGCATGAGGGTGCGGGTGCTGACGCCTGCGTGCGCGGCCATGTCGGCGAGGGTCAGGTTCCGGCCCAGGTTGTCCTGGAGCCAGGTGAGCAGGGGCTCGAAGGAGGATCCCTGAGGTGTGGGCGCGTGGTCGTGGACGATGAACTGCGCCTGCCCGCCCTCCCGTTCGAGCGGCATGACGGAGAGCCGCGCCGCGTCGGCGGCCACCGCCGAGCCGTAGTCGCCGCGGATCATGTGCAGACACAGGTCGAGGCCTGCGGCGGCGCCCGCGGAGGTGAGGATCTGACCGTTGTCGACGTACAGCACGTCGGGGTCGACCGTCACCTTCGGATGCAGTGCGGCCAGCAGGTCCGCCGCGATCCAGTGCGTGGTGGCGCGCAGCCCGTCGAGGAGTCCGGTGGCGGCCAGCGGGAAGGTGCCCGCGCAGATGGACGCGATCCGGGTGCCGTCCGCGGCGGCCGCCAGCAGCGCGTCGCGGACCGCGGGCGTGAGCGGTGCGGTGGGGGTGGCCGTGCCCGGCACGATGACCGTGTCCGCGCCCTTGAGTCCGTCGAGTGCGCGGTGCGCGCGGAGGGTGAACGTGCCGGCGTCGACCTCGGGGCGCTCGGCGCACACCCGGACCTGGTAACCGGGGCGCCCGTCGGGAAGCCGCGTACGGGAGAAGACCTCGATCGGCGTGGACAGGTCGAAGGGGATCACCTGATCCAGCGCCAGGACGGCGATGGTGTGCATGGCGAGAACATACCGTGCCGTCGCATTCCCGCCACCGTCGATACGTGTGACCATCACGTCAGGCGCACTGCAGCACCACCTCACACGGCCTGGCGCCATCCCGTTGACACCCGTCATGAATGCCACTGGGAGGCGGATGTGCGGCTGACTGGCATCGGTGGCGATCCCGGCGCGGACCGGGACCTGTCGCACACGAGGGAACCACCCACGCACGTTCAGATCGTCCTGTTCGACGGCTTCGACCCGCTCGATGTCATCGCCCCGTACGAGGTGCTGCACATCGGTGGCGCCGCGTCCTACGGGGCGGTCCAGGCCGAGTTGGTGTCCGCCGAGGGGCCGCGCGACGTCGCGGACCGCTGCCCAGCCTCCGGGTCCGACAAGGTGAACCCAGCTCGGCCCGCAGCCTCTCCCCGAACGGCACCCGTGACCACAGGGCCTCATCCTTCCACGTGCGCGAACACTTGCGCGGCGTCGGGAAGGCCGGCGCTCCCCGTTCAGCCGTCGGCCACCGTCGACGTGACCACCTCCGCCTGAGCGCTGGGCGGGTACGTGGTCCGAAACATGATGCGCGATCCTGGAGGTATGGAGATCGAGGTTCTCGTGGTGCCAGGATGCCCCCACCAGCGGCTTGCCGAGGAGCAGCTGCGGGAGGCCCTGGACGGCGCCGGGCTGTCCGGCGAAACCTTCACCACCAGGGTGATCACGGATCAGGCTGATGCCGAACGGTCGGGTTTCACCGGCTCCCCGACGATCCTGATCGACGGTCGCGACCCGTTCGCCGAGCCGGGCTCCTCGCCGTCGGTGGCTTGCCGGATCTATCGCACCCCGCGTGGCTTGGCTGGTGCGCCCGGGGTCGACCAGCTCCGGCAGGCCCTGCGAGCGGCTGCCGGCACGGGCGGGGGAGTGTAGGAGCGGTCACCGTTGGGCCGGTGGTCGGCGCTCTGGCGTCGCGGTACGGAGCCCAAGGATCTCGTCGGAGGTGGCCGGTCATGATGCGCGCTGTATGGAACGGCACCGTGCTCGCGGAGGCCGAACGGACGGTCGTGGTGGAGGGCAACCACTACTTCCCGCCCGAGTCGCTCCATCGCGCGTACTTCACCGAGAGCCGGACCAGGTCGCTGTGCTTCTGGAAGGGGCTCGCCCGCTACTACACGGTGACCGTCGCCGGGCACACCAACCGGGACGCCGCCTGGTCCTACCCGCATCCCGGCCCGCTTGCCCGCAAGATCAAGAATCACGTCGCCTTCCGGAACGGCGTCGTGGTCGAGGACGCCGCCCCGCAGGTGATCCGGTGAGCGCCGCACGGAGTCCGCGGTTCGCAGCGTGCCCCGCGGCCACGTGCGTATCCGGGCCGCATCGGGGGCCACGGCACGGGCGGCCGGTGTGGTCGGCACGCCGGCCGCCGCCTACCTGGGACCGGTGACACTGAGCTGGGCATTCGATTTCGCGCAAGCGGCGTAGCTGCGCATGCGGGTCTCCGGTATGGCTGGATATGTTCGTACATGTGGACGAGATGGCTCAGCGCATCGACCCGGCGACCGACCGGACGGCCGCTGCACGCCTGCTGGGGTGCACACCTGAAGAGGTCGGTTACTGCCCGCGCTGCCAGGGGCTGACCCGGCGATACGGGAAACATGCGCAGATCATCTGCCCGGCTTGCCGGGCGGCCGAGCCCCCGTCAGCGGCCGACGCCTCCCGCTGACCACAGCGGTCACTCAACCGGGCCGGAACGTCGTGAAGCGCACGCCCTCCCAGACGTGCCCTGGGCCAGGCCGCCCGGAGCTGGTCGACAATATGTCGGCACTGGTCGACGTGCAGTTGCGCGCCGCGAGCGGCGGACGTCGTCGTGGCGGCCCGGCGCGAGGCTCTGCGGACATTCCAGGGTGCCGGTGATCGCACCGGCGACGGCCTCGGTGGTGTCCCGGCCGGCTGTGCCTGCCGTCTCGAAGCGAGTGCGCTGCTCGCGCAACCACCCCACCGCCGGGTCGAACAGCGCCTTCGCGCCCGTCCCCGTTCGTCCAGGCCCGCGCGCCCAGCCACTCGACCAGCTCGTCCCGGACTTCGGCGAAGTCCCGCCAGCCCCCTGCTCGCCTCCGGACCACTCCTACGGGACCTCGCGGCGACATAGGGGCCGATGCTTACCCACGCCGGGTGAGGTGGAGCGTGAGCGTCGCCGATACGTCTACAGCCGGTCTCAGCAGCGCTCCTGGTCGCCGCCAGCCGCGTCTACCTGGGCGTCCACTCGGCAACCGACGTCACCGCCGGCCTTGCCCTCGGCGCCGCGGCCGCCCTCACTCTCATCACCACCGACCTCGGATACGGCCTGTGGGCCCGCCGACACGACGCCCCGCCTCAGGCCGCCGCCTCGCATTAGTGACCGCACGTCCACCCCCCCGGCCGGGCCGTACGGTTCCGGCAGGCCCCGCCACACGGGTATCCGCCAAAACGGCAATCCCAAAAGGCGCCGCTTGCGTAACCGAAGTACCGGTGCAATGTGGAGATACGTCCCTGGTCGACTCGTTCCCGCGTAGTGGGGATCTTGGATGCGAGACTTGCTCCTCGAACGCGCGGGGCGACGCCCACGACCGTGCCGCGCCTTCGCGGCGGCGGTCATTCATTTCGTGCCTCCAAGACCGCGCCGGCCCGGCCAATCGGGCCGACGCGGCAGAGGGATGAGTGCATTCATCATGCGCGTAAAAGGCTCTAGGCGTCTCGTCGCGACGTCAGCCGCCGTTCTGATGGCCGGCGGCGCTGCGATGGGTGCTGCAGGCACGGCCGCAGCAGCAGCGCCTGCCGTGCACACCCATGTGACCACCAGCCGGTGCTTCGGCAACGACTGGCGCTGCTTCGACCACGGCGGGTTCCGCTTCGACCACGGGTTCCGCTTCGATCACCGCTTCGATCACGGGTTCCGCTTCGACCACGGGTTCGACCATGGTGGGTTCCGCTTCGGCCACCGGTTCGACGGCGGACCCGTCGTGATCATCGTGCGCTAGTAGCGGTCGCCGTGGGAATCCAAGGGGGCGCACTCATCGCGGGCGCGCCCCCATCGCGGTGTTCGTTATTCGTCCAGGCTCATGCTGCGTCGAACTGCGCGGCGAGGACGCGGCTGGAGGCACCCCGGGGACGGATACCGTCTGCGAGCGGTGAGCCGAGGTCCCGCTCCGGCTTTCCGCTGCCGAGGCTTCCCCCGAGGCCTTGTGCTCCATGCACGTGAACGGCTGGAGGCGCGATGAACTCCACCAATGCAGCCGAAGCCTCCCTGAGAGGACTCGGAGCATGCTGTGCTGTCGCCAACACGGTGCTGCACACACTCCTCATTCCTGATCACCTTGAGGAAAAGTTCTACATCGGCGTCCTGTTCGCCGTAGGCAGCGCCGTCATGCTTGCCGTCGCTCTGGCGCTCGTCCTCATGAAACGTACCGTGGCCGCTTGGCTGACCGGGGCACTCGTCAGCCGCGGCATGATCACCGACTTTCTGCTGTCGCGCACCGCCGGTCTGCCGGACGGCTACCACGAACCCGGCTGAGAGCCGCCTTACGGCGTACTTTCTTTGCTCGTCGAAGGGCTCTTCGTCATCGCATTCCTTGCCTGGCTCCGTGACAGGGCAGCTCACGGTACTGCGCCCAGGCTGCCGCACAGGGCGGACAACGAGTCAGTCCCGCTTGGGCGGGGCAGAGCAAAACGCCGGTGAATGAGCCTGGCGAACGCTTGCGGCGACCGGGGCGCCGTCAGTCTTGCTCCTGACGAGGGCCCGAGCCCGAAGAGCGCTTGGGAGGGTCGCCCAGCGTCTTCGCCATCCCGAACAGGCCCGTGCCGCAAATCCCCGACTCCCAGGCGGTGGAGAGACGTTCACTCAAATGTGACAGCGTGTCGATCCTGTCCCGGGGCTGAGGGGCGGCGAACAGGGGATCGGCATCCTGTGCCGTGCTCCACCAGTTGCGTTCCCGCCCGCTACCGTCCCCCCGGAGTTGCGCCCCGGCGCTGCCGGATGCCGCTGCGCGATGGGCGCGCCACTCCCGTACCGCCCCTACTCTGGCCGTATGGCCTTCGACCCCGCCCCGAGCCGGCGGCGCGGACCGCGGTTGCCGCACGGCCGGGCTGCCGATCTGGCGTTGGCCGGAGCGGTGCTCACCGTGGTGGTGCTGGGATCCGTCCAGTCGTTCCGGGGCGAGCACGAGCGGAGCGGCCTGGTGCTCGTGCTGGCCGCTCCGCTCCTCGTTATGTCTTGCGGGGTGCTGTACTTCCGCAGGCGCCACCCCGTTGCGGTGGGTTGGACGGTGCTCGTGCTCACCGGCACCTACTACTCGCTGCACTTCGACGGCCCCCTGATGATCGCCCTGATCGTCGCGCTGTACACCGTCGCCGCGACGGGCCGCATGCGCGCCGCCGTCGCGCTCGTCTCGGTCGTCGTGTTCGGCGTGGGCACGGTCAGCGTCCTGGGCAGCAAGGACCTGACCGGCATCGCCGTCTTCCTGCTGTCCGGCTGGCTCGTCGCCGTCGTCGCGCTCGGATTCGTGCGCTACAGCCGCCTCGCCCACGCCCGCGAGGTCGAGCGGCGTGCCGCCACCGAGGAGCGACTGCGCATCGCCCGCGAACTGCACGACGTCATCGGCCACCACATCTCACTCATCAACGTTCAGGCGGGCGCCGCCCTGCACCGCCTCAGAAAGGACCCGTCGAGCGCCGCGGCCCAGTCCGAAGAGGCCCTGGCCGCGGTCAAGGACAGCAGCAAGGTGGCACTGCGCGAACTGCGGGCTACCCTCGGCGTGTTGCGCCAGGCCGACGAGGCGGCGCCGCTGGCCCCCACGGGCGGGCTGGCCCGGCTGGCCGAACTGGTCCGGGCGGCGGAGCGGGCCGGGCTCGCCGTACGGACGCAGACTGAGGGCGCTGAGCGGCCGCTGTCCACCGAGGTGGACCTGGCGGCGTACCGCGTCACGCAGGAGTCGCTGACCAACGTCGCCCGGCACGCCCACGCCACGGCGGTCACCGTACGGCTGCGCTACGGTGACCGCGATCTCCTGGTGGAGGTCGAGAACGACGGGAACGGCACGGCAGCGCACGGCGACACCGGTACCACGGCCCCCTCAACCGGCAGTGGCCTGCGCGGCATGCGCGAGCGCGCCCGCGCCCTGGGGGGTGAGCTCACCGCGGGGCCCCGGCCGGGCGGCGGATTCGCCGTGCAAGCCCGGATTCCCTACGGTCCGTGCGTTCCAGGCCGCCCGGACGGTCCACAGGTGCCACGCGAGAACGGAGCAGGTAGACAACCATGATCAAGGTGCTGCTCGCCGACGACCAGCGACTCGTCCGCGCCGGTTTCCGCTCCATCCTGGAGGACGAGGACGACATCACGGTTGTCGGCGAGGCAGCCGACGGCGACGAGGCCGTCACCGCCTGCCGCACGCTGCGCCCCGATGTGGCCCTGCTGGACATCCGGATGCCCGGCACCGACGGCATCGAGGCCGCCCGGCGGATCGCTGCCGACGAGCGGCTCGCGGACGTCCGCGTCGTCATCCTGACCACCTTCGACCTGGACGACTACGTCTACGGCGCGCTGCGCGCCGGCGTCACCGGCTTTCTACTCAAGGACACCGAGCCGGAGGAACTGATCCACGCCGTGCGGGTGGCCGCCCGCGGCGACGCGCTGATCAGTCCGTCCGTCACCCGCCGGCTGATCGCCGAGTTCGCAGGCCGGGTCAGGACACCGAATCCCGGCCCCCGGCTCAACGCGCTCACCGAGCGGGAGCGGGAGGTCATGCAGCTGGTCGCGGCCGGCCTGAGCAACGACGAGATCGCCGCCCGCCTGATCCTCAGCCCCGCCACGGCCAAGACCCACGTCAGCCGCATCATGACCAAGCTGTACGTACGGGACCGGGCGCAACTGGTCGTGCTCGCCTACGAGTCCGGGCTGGTCAGCCCCGGCTGGCTGACCGACTGACCACACCCGGACCACGAAGGACGGCCCGCCGAGCTCCGACTCCCACGGACGGGACAACCGGAGTCGTACGCGCCCACCCGAACCCACAACCGCTGAGGTATGCGAGGTGTCCACCCCGGGCGGACGTACCCGGGCATACGCCCACTCCACGATCGGCGCATGAACACATCACCCGCAAGCGGCGACGACATCGCCACCAACACCCCTCCCACAACCGGGGTCCGCATGCCCCCGACGCCCGAGACCGCCGTCACCCCGGCAGCCCCGGGCCACGGCGGGGTCTTCGCCCGCCTGGCCTTCTGGTCACAGCGCCACCGCTGGGCCGCTCTGCTCCTGTGGGTGGCCGTGGTCGCCGTGATCACTGCCGGCACACGGGCGGCCGGCAGTACATACCACAACGACTTCCTGCTGCCCGGCACCGACTCCCAGGCCGCCACCGATCTGTTGAAGAAGCATGGCTCGGCACAAGCCGGCGACAGCGTACAAATCGTCTTCAAGGACGAGACCGGGCTGCGGGCCACCGGCGTCCGGCCCCGCGTCGAGTCGATGCTGAACGAGGTCCGCGGCCTGCCAGGCGTCGCCACAGTCCGCAGCCCGTACGCGGACACGGCCGCCATGTCCCGGCACGGCACCATCGGATATGCCACCGTGACGCTCGCCGGCAAGGCGCAGGACGTACCGAAGCCGGACATCGTGAGGATCATCGATACAGCGAAGTCCGCAGAACAGTCCGGGAAGAGTGGCCTGAGGGTGGAGCTCGGCGGTGCGGCGGTGCGCGCGGCACAGGAGCAGAAGAGCGGGGCCGCCGAGGGCGCGGGGCTGATCGCCGCGCTGGTGGTGCTCGTGCTGCTCTTCGGCTCGCTGGCGGCCGCCGCGCTACCCCTGGTCACGGCGCTGTTCGCGGTGGGCGGCGCGATCGGCCTGATCGTGCTGGCCTCGCACGTGTTCACGGTCGCCGACTTCACCCCGCCGGTGATGATGCTGGTCGGCCTCGCGGTCGGCGTCGACTACGCGCTGCTGATCTTCTACCGCTACCGCCACGAGATCACGGACGGCGCCGATGCATCCACGGCCACGCGTCGGGCGATGGACGCCGCCGGTCGTACCGTCTTCTTCGCCGGCTGCACCGTCATCATCGCGCTGCTCGGCCTCGTGGCCCTGGGACTGGGCGCGCTGCAGGGCGTGGCGCTCGCCGTCGCGCTGACCGTCCTCGTCACCATGGCGGCATCACTCACCCTGCTGCCGGCACTGCTGGCGGTGTTCGGCGGGCGCATCAGGCGCCAGGTGCTGCGGCACGCGGCCAAGGCGCAGGCCAAGGGGAGGGTGACGGGTTGCCGTTGGCGTGCCCTGGCCCGGGCCGTACAGCACCGGCCGCTGCCCGCCCTGCTGGCCGCCACCGCGGCACTGCTGGCCCTGTCCGCGCCTGCGCTCGGCCTGCGCCTCGGCTTCGCCGACGCGGGCAACGACCCTGCCTCGTCCACCAGTCGGCAGGCCTACGACCTGCTGGCGGAGGGCTTCGGCCCCGGTTTCAACGGCCCGCTGGTCGTCGTGGGCAAGGGCGACCAGGCGGCGGGCGCTCAGCTGCGCTCGGCCCTCGCCACAACCGACGGCGTGGCGGCAACGACCCCGCCGATCCCGTCCGCCGACGGCTCCCTGTCCACGGTCCTGGTGTTCCCCACGACCGCGCCACAGGACAAGGGCACCACCGACCTCGTCCACGAACTGCGCGACCACGTACTGCCGCCGCTGGAGAAGCGCACCGGCGCGGACTTCCTGGTCGGCGGTTCGACGGCGGCCGCGCAGGACTTCGCCGACAGGGTCTCGGCCCGCATGCCACTTTTCATCGCCATCGTGGTGGGCCTGTCGTCACTCCTGCTGATGACGGTCTTCAGGTCGCTCCTGATCCCCCTCAAGGCCGCCGTCCTGAACCTCCTGTCCATCTCCGCCGCCCTGGGCGTGATCACCCTGGTCTTCCAGCACGGCTGGTTCGGCGCGCAGCCGGGACCGGTCGAGGCCTTCATCCCCGTGATGATCTTCGCAATCGTCTTCGGCCTCTCCATGGACTACGAGGTGTTCCTCGTCTCCCGCATCCACGAGGAGTGGGTACGCACCCGGGACCACGCCCACGCCGTCTGCGAAGGCCTGGCCGCGACCGGCAAGGTCATCACCGCGGCCGCAAGCATCATGATCGTCGTCTTTGCGGCCTTCATGCTCAGCCCGAGCCGCATGCTCCAGCAGTTCGGCCTGGGCCTGGCGACGGCTGTCCTCCTGGACGCGCTGATCATCCGTTGCCTGATCGTCCCGGCCGCCATGCAGCTATTCGGCACTCGGGCGTGGTGGCTGCCGGCCCCGTTGTCCCGCCGTCTGCCGAGGCTGGCGCTGGAGGGCGACCACGCCCTCTGACAGGCGGCCACAAGAGGGTCGCCCGGCTGCGAAACTCAACCGCCCCGGGAGCGGCGCGCACCGCGGCACCGAAGGTGATCCTCATAAATGGGGTTCCGCTCTGTAACAAGTGGTGGCGAACCAACCAACATGTAGCTCGGCCTGCCGCTCTGGGCTTCCGGCGCCGGTGGTTCACCGTCGGCCCGCGCCTGGATCAACCGCCGTCCAGGCCGCCCAGCGCCGCGAGCGCGGCTGCATCCGCGGCGGGAAGTGGGCATCCGCCGGGGCGTACCCCCACTTCCCGCGGCGGCTTGACGGCTTCGTTCGAGCGGACCAAGAGACTCGGCCTCGACGCTGCCCTGGGAATGGAGCGCTGAGCGTCGCGCACACGATCGCGCCGAGCAGCAACCCGAGGCACACGCGGCAGCAGGCGACCCGGCCCTCAAGACTCATCCCCCGGCATGCCGGTGAACCTATGCGGTCACGGTACTGGCGGGACGACTTCGAAGTTGGCCATCATCGCCATGTCCTCGTGCTCCAGGTTGTGGCAGTGGAAGACGAAACGCCCCCGGTAGCCGGTGAATCTGGTGATGACCGAAACCGCCTCGCCCGGGCTCAGGTCGACGGTGTCCTTCCAGCCCGCGTCGTAGGGGCCGGGGGCCTCGCCGTTGCGGGAGAGCACCTGGAAGTGCACCAGGTGCAGGTGGACCGGGTGGTGGAAGTCGCTGGTGAACCGCCAGACCTCCAGGGCGCCCAGCCGGGGCGTGGCGTCGGCTCGCATCGGGTCGAAGGGCCGGCCGTTGATCGTCCAGCCCTCGTCGCCCTGGTCGCGGAAGGCGAAGGTGCGGGTCGCCGTCGCGCGCGCCGGGTCCAGGCGCTCGATGTCCGACAGTCGTGCGGGCACGGTGCTGTCGTCGGTGGCGCGCCGGGCGATCCGGAAGCGCATGACCGCGGCGGTGGTGCCGCTGCCGAGCCGGTTGGCCAGGGTGACCTCCTCGCCGACCCGGTAGCGGGAGAAGTCGACGACGACGTCGAAGCGTTCCCCGGGCGCCAGTACGATCGCGTCGTGCGCTCTCGGGGACGCCAGCAGGCCGCCGTCGGAGCCGATCTGCACCAGGGCGCCGCCGCCCGCGGGCTGGGGGTCCAACTCCAACCGGTAGCGGCGTGCGTTGGAGGCATTGAGGATGCGCAGCCGGTATCGGGCGGCGTCGACTTCCAGGACCGGCCACGGCGCGCCGTTGACCAGGATCACGTCGCCCAGGACCCCTTCGACGTAGTCCGGCTGCACGCCCGGGGTGTGCAGCAGGGTCGGGTCGGTCGCGGGGTAGCGGAAGGAGCCGTCGGCTTCGAAGGCCCGGTCGGTGATCATGAGGGGGATGTCCCGGTCCCCGCGCGGCAGGGGCAGGGCCTCCTCCTCGTCGTCGTGCACGAGATGAAATCCGGCCAGTCCGCGCCAGACGGAGGCGCCGGTGAAGTCCATGCGATGGTCGTGATACCAGAGCGTGGCGGCCCGTTGCTGGAGGGGGTACTCGTAGACGCGTGAGCCGTGGGCCAGGTTGGCCCGGTGGTCGTGGTGCGGGAGCGGGCCGGTGAACCCGTCGGGCACGATCAGGTCGGTGGGGTAGCCGTCGCTGGCCGGCGGGGTGCGGCCGCCGTGCAGGTGCACGACGGCGGGCACAGGAAGCGCGTTGTGGTGGCGGACCACGGTCCGCCGGCCGCTGCGGGAGACGAGGGTGGGCCCGGGGAAGGTCCCCTCGTATCCCCAGATCGCGGTGGTGTGGCCGGGCAGGATCTCCTGGGTGGCGGCCTTCTGCGTCACCTCGTAGTAGTCGGTGGTGGCGTCCTGGCGCGGGGTCAGCACCGGCGGTACCGGCAGCGGCACCTGGTACGGGGTGGGCAGCGGCAGCAGGCTGCGCAGCAGTTCCCCGGTCTGGACGTGGGCGGCCAGCCGCGGGATCTGTGTGCCCACCGCCGCCAGGGCGGCCGCGCCGCCCAGGGCGCCGAGGAGGCGGCGGCGCGGTATCGCCGGCTTCATGCGACCTCTTGCGCGGGCCGCGGCGCCTCCGGGGACGTGCCGGGCGGCGGCGCCTCCGGGGACGTGCCGGGCGGCGGCGCCTCCGGGGACGTGCCGGGCGGCGGAACTCTCCCGGACTCCGACCGGGCGTCACCGTTCGAGGCCGGGACGGGGCCCGGGGGCAGGGGACGCCACACCTGGACCAGGAGCAGCAGTCCGGCGGCGATGAGCGTCACACCCAGCGGGACGTGTACCCCCAGGGTCCGCTGGTAGCCGAGAACGGCCTGCCCGGCCTCGGCCACGAGCAGCACGGCGCTGACCGCGGCCGGCCGGCCCGGACCGCGGCCCGGGCGCCAGTACAGCAACGCCACCACGACCTGCACGAGGCCGACGGCGACGATGACGTTGGCGTTGACCGCATGCGCGGTGAGCATGTCGTAGTCGCCGGACAGGAACCGCCCGGCGAGGACGGCCTGGGTGAACAGGGCCGCGGCGTGCACCGTCGTCACCGCGCGCAGTGCACCGCGGGCCCGCGCGGGGTGCCGTCGCGAGTCCGGCGACTTGCGTGTGCCGGAGCCGCCCGGCTCGGCGGGGGCCGACGACGGCTGCACGGGCGTCTCCCCTCGGCCGTGGATGATCAGCACGCAACGGTAGTCCGCCCTCTCCCGCGCGTCTACACCTGGACACAGGGGGCCGAGCCACCCGCTCTCAGACCCGGGCCCCTACCGGGCATCGAAGCGGGGCGGCACAGCGACACCTCCGACCCCTCACCAGGTCGAGTGCGGCGGGATGGACACCTCAGGCGCCTCACTCGTCAAGTCGTGTGCATGCCCCCTGCCTCGGTGTCGAACAGTGCGTCCAGGGTGTCTCCGATCCGGATGAGGTCTTCGGTGGAGAGCCGCTGCGCGCGAGCCGGTTCGGGCTTCCCCGGCACGCGTCCGGACGTCCGCACCCACCGTGTCGTCAGGAGCGCGTGGCGATTTGTGAAGCCGCTGTTCGCAGTCCCGTCACCTGCGGGCGCTACCGTGCCCCGCGGCGCACCCGATCACCAAGCACGGCGGACCGGTGTGTCCATCGCCCTTGCCCGATCGGCCCTTGGACTCCGTACCTCCATGTCTTGGCTTGAATCCCTCATCCTCGGACTCGTCCAGGGGCTGACCGAATTCCTCCCCGTCTCCTCCAGCGCGCATCTGCGGCTGACGGCGGCCTTCTCCGGATGGCAGGACCCCGGCGCCGCCTTCACGGCGATCACCCAGATCGGCACGGAGGCGGCGGTGCTGATCTACTTCCGCAAGGACATCGGCCGGATCCTGTCGGCCTGGACCCGTTCGCTGGGGAGCAGGGCGATGCGCCGCGATCCGGACGCCCGCATGGGCTGGCTGGTGATCGTCGGATCCATACCCATCGGCGTGCTCGGGCTGACCCTCAAGGACCAGATCGAGGGGCCGTTCCGCGATCTGCGGGTGACCGCGACCATGCTGGTCGTCGTCGGCGTGGTCATCGGTGTCGCCGACCGGCTGGCCGCGCGCGACGAGAAGGGCGGCCGGCACCGGGCGCCCAAGCAGGGCAAGGTGCTGCAGGACCTGGGCGTCAAGGACGGCCTCATCTACGGCTGTTGCCAGGCCATGGCCCTGATCCCGGGCGTCTCCCGCTCGGGCGCCACCATCAGCGGCGGGCTGTTCATGGGCTACCGGCGCGAGGCGGCGGCCCGTTACTCCTTCCTGCTGGCCATTCCCGCCGTACTCGCCTCCGGCGTCTTCGAGTTGAAGGACGCGATGGAGAGCGACCACGTGGCGTGGGGGCCGACGCTGTTCGCCACGGGGGTCGCCTTCGTCTCCGGATACGCCGTCATCGCCTGGTTCATGAAGTACATCTCCACCAAGAGCTTCATGCCGTTCGTCTGGTACCGGATCGCCCTCGGCATCGTCATCATCGGGCTCGTCATGGCCGGTGTCCTCAGCCCGCACGCGGCCGAGTCGGCGGGCTGACCACACGACGGCGCCGGTCTCCACCGACCGACCGCCCAGTGCGGCGGCGGGAGCGGCTGCGGGTGACCGAGCCCTCGAACAACAACGGGCGGACGCTCCCGCCGTCCGGAACGTCCACGACAACTACCACCGACCACAACCACTGCCGGGCCAGCCGCCCGCAGCCCGGGTGCGCACCGTCCGGCGGGCACGGCCGCGGGCGCCGGATCGGTGTCGGCCGGCTCGAGCGTGGGCACCGCGCCGGGCACGAGGATCCGCGGGGCGCTACTGAGTCGCCCGCGCCGCCCGTGCCCCGCGGGCGCCGCTGCTCGTCCCCGACACACCCCGAAGGCACCGACGCAGACCATCGACGTACGCGACCTGGCGACGTGGCTCCTCGACACCGCGGAACGCCGAATCACGGGAACACACAACGCGGTTGGCCCGACTGTGCCCTTCGCCGAGTGGATCGAGCTGTCTCGAGGCGTCGGCGGGTACACCGGACCGGTCGTCACGGTCGCGTCCCGACAACTCCTCGCGCACGGAGTGACCGAGTACATGAGCCCCGACTCACTGCCCATGCGGGTGGTCGAACCGGGATGAGAGGGCTGGGCGGCGCGCGACGCGTCCGCCGCCACCGCCGCGGGCCTGCGTCACCGTTCCCGCACCGACCTCCTTGCCGACACTCTGCGCTGGGAACGCGAGCAGGGACTCCACCGGTCACGCCGCGCCGGACTCGCCACGGACACGGAGCGCGCGCTTCTGGCGGCCTTGGGATGAGAGAGCGTCCTCGGGCACTCAGTGATCTTGCCCAGCCGCCTCGACAACAGGGTTCGGGAGGCGTTCTGTGGGGCTGCCCGGCGGGCGCGAGGCGACTGCGGTTGCCGCCTTCTGCATCGCGCCGCCGGGCGCGCCCGGGGGAGGCGCCTGCGGGGCGCCACGCCGATCGTCAGGGCATCGCACGCATCCGGCTGATCTCGCTGGTCTGCTGTGCGATCACTTCGTTCGCCATCTCCTCGACCTGTACGTTGTTGCCGTCCGAGAGCGCCGATGTGGCCATGATGATCGCGCCGTTGTGGTGCATGATCATGAGTTTCAGGAACAGCTCGTCGAAGGCCGCGCCCCGCGCCGCGCGCAGCTGGTTCAGCTGTGCCTCGGTCGCCATGCCGGGCATCGTGGCGTGGTCGTGCCCTGAGCCCGTTCCGCCACTCGTGCGCCGGGCCCCGCCGTGGTTCTTCAACCACCCCTTCATGGCGTCGATCTCAGGCCCTTGACCCGCGGCGATGCGTGAGGCGATCCGCTTCACGCCGCTCGACTTCGCCTGGTGCTTGGCGAGTTCGGTCATTTCCAGGGCCTGGCCGTGGTGGATGATCATCATCTGGACGTACTCGAAGTCCGCCCCGTTGGGGGACCCGTCGGGGATCTCCTTCGCGGCGTCCTCGGCGGACAGGGTCCGGGCGGGCTCACCGGGCTTGCCGGGCGCGATCACCGAGGGACCGGGCGCGCTCTTCTTCGCCGGGGCGTCCGCGCCCGAGTCGCACCCGCTGACAGTGAGGGCGACAAGGGCGAGAGCGGTGACCCCCAGCCACTTGGCACGATCAAAGACTTTCACGGTGAGCGCGTTGCCATCCTTTGATCTGTACATGAAAGATACGATACTGCCGTTGTCCGTGAACCGTTCCCTTGTGAACGGAGACCAGGGAGGAAACAGTGAACCTGTTGCGCAGTCCCCGAACACGGCCCAGACACCTCGGGGTTGTGGCAGCCGCCACCGGCCTGCTGGCGGCGCTGCTCACGGCAGCTCCGGCCGTGGCCACGCCCGACCCCGGCGACGCCACCACCGCGACTCAGCGTGCGTCCAAGAGCGAGGCGGCCGAGACCAGAACGGCCATCGCCAAGGGCGAGATACCGGCGCAGGACGAGATCGTCCACTCCGACAACATCGAACACCTCGCCAACATCCCCAAGGATGCCCTGACGGACCTGAACTCCGACCTGGCCTTCCAGGGCAAGTACGCGTTCGCCGGCAACTACGACGGCTTCCGCATCTTCGACGTCAGCAACCCGAAGGCTCCCAAGACGGTCTCCCAGGTGCTGTGCCCGGGGTCGCAGAACGACATATCCGTCTCCGGGAACCTGCTGTTCCTGTCGACCGACTCCTCACGCAGCGACAACTCCTGCTCGAGCACGCCGCAGCCCGCGACCGAGAAGTCGTCGTGGGAGGGCATGAAGGTCTTCGACATCCGCGACAAGAAGAACCCGAAGTACGTCGCGGCAGTCGAGACCAACTGCGGCTCGCACACGCACTCCATCGTTCCCCATGGCCGCAACGTCTACATCTACGTGTCCTCGTACTCCCCGAGCCCCTCGTTCCCCGACTGTCAGCCCCCGCACGACGGCATCTCGATCGTCAAGGTGCCGCGCGACGCTCCCCAGAAGGCCGCGCTCGTCAACTTCGCGGTGCTCTTCCCCGGTGACGGCCCCGACGGGGGCGGCAACCCCGGCGCGCCCACCAACCCGGGTGTCTCCAAGACGACCGGCTGCCACGACATCACCGTGCTGCCGTCGAAGGACCTGGCCGCCGGTGCCTGCATGGGCGACGGCATCCTGATGTCCATCAAGGACCCGGAGCACCCGAAGGTCATCGACCAGGTCCAGGACAACGTCAACTTCGCGTTCTGGCACTCGGCGACCTTCAACCAGACCGCGAAGAAGGTCGTCTTCACCGACGAACTCGGCGGCGGAGGCGCCGCCACCTGCAACGCGGCCATCGGTCCGAACCGCGGAGCCGACGGCATCTACGACATCGTCGGCAAGGGCGACAACCGCAAGCTGGTCTTCCGCGGTTACTTCAAGATCCCCCGGCACCAGGCGGACACCGAGAACTGCGTCGCCCACAACGGCTCGCTGATTCCGGTCAAGGGCCGCGACATCATGGTCCAGGCCTGGTACCAGGGCGGCGTCTCCGTCTGGGACTTCACCGACTCGACGAAGCCGAAGGAGATCGGGTACTTCGAGCGCGGCCCGCTCACCACGGACCGGCTCACCGTGGGCGGCTCCTGGTCCGCGTACTACTACAACGGCTACATCTACTCGAACGACATCGCCAAGGGCTTCGATGTGCTCAAGCTGAACGACCGGCGCACCGACCCGGCCCGAAAGATCCACCTGGACCAGCTGAACGTCCAGAGCCAGCCGGAGTACTTCGACTGACCCGGCAAACGCCCGCCCGGCTCCGGACCTGGGAACCCGGAAACGCCGGCTAGCGCTCAAGCGCCAAGGCACCGGTCCCGCCGGGCGGCTCGTCGCCCGGCGGGTCACCCAACTCCCGGTCCTGAGCAAAGCGGTGGACAACCCCTGCCCCGGGCCGCAGCCGCTGTCGGCGATCCGAGCGCCGTGCGGCAGCATCCCGCCCAGCCGGTCGGGTCCGGAGCGGATCCAGTCCGGAGCGGTCCGGAGCAGCCCGGAACGGTCCGGAGCGGCGTCCCTCGGCCCGCATGCTCGGCGCCCAGCGGGGTGTCCAGCAGCAGCATGCGTGCACCGTTCAACCTCCGTCCCCGCTGCCACAGCGGCACCTGAATGACCCGGTCCTCAGCCCGCAGCCCTCCGATGACCTCGAGAGTGATGCGGCCGTTGTTCTCCAGCGGTGCCGTCCAGTCGCCCACGAGCGCGGTCGACACCGCCTCGTGCCACCGTTTGCTGGTAGGCAGGCACAGGACACGGGAGGCGAACCAGTCGATGTGCTCGGGGGCGTCCAGGCGGCCGGCGGCCGCACCGCGTGCCCGGAGCGCCCACATCACATCGTTGGGGCCCCAGTTGGCGTAGCCATGGTGTTGGAGGAAATGCGTGGTGGACATGAGGGTGACGCTGCCATCGGCGTGCACCACCGGCTGGTACTGATCGTTCGTCGGCGGAGGCTGTACCGGGTAGCGGACGGCGTACGTGTGCAGCGTGGCGGCCAGCGAATCGACGCCCAGAGAGTTCATCGGGACGGGGGATGGCGGGGTGCCCCCGGCGGGGGATGCGGCGGTCACGGGTGATGCTCCTTGGTCGTTGCCAACAGCGTCACCTCTAGGCCTTGGGCGGAGGGTGTTCCGGCAAAAAATCTCGCCGGCCTTCCTGTGGTGCTCGTCACACCGCCGCCGCGCACCCGGAAACCGGCTCGGTTGGCCCCGTTAAGGCCTCAAGGCGGCGGCCGCCGCCTTGAGGCCGTGAGGGTGCCTCCGGCACCACGCGCTGGAACAGCTCCCACAACTCGTCCGGCACCAGCCGCTCAACGATCACTGTCACGGCCAACAGCCTAGCGAGCCATATGAGATGACCTCTTGGCGAAGGCTTCCAGGGCTGAGGGGTAGTACTCGCGCAGCAGGGAGCGGAGTTGGTCGGCGATCTGCTGCCGGTTCCACGTTGCGTCCTGCTGAGCCCGGGCGAGCACGGAGATGGCGCGGGCGAGGTCCGAGTCCTGGGGCAGCGGGCGATGGGCGTGCATGTCGGTGCGGAGGATGTTCGCCAGGACCAGGGCGTCGCCGGGTTCGGACTGGGCGAATTGTTGATCCTGTGGGCGCTCTGGGACGCTTAGGTCCATGATCGACGGCCTCGACATGGACCTGACGCCCGTGATCGCCGAACAGCCCGCCCCTCTGCTGTTCGCGACCGTCTCTGGCGCCCACCTATACGGCTTTCCCTCGCAGGACTCCGACCTGGACCTGCGAGGCGTCCACCTGCTGCCCGCCGCAGACCTGGTCGGGCTGCGCGAGCCGGAGGAGACGCGGTCGCGGACGTGGGTGCG
Source organism: Streptomyces sp. NPDC001231 (assembly GCF_042896885.1). NCBI lineage: Bacteria > Bacillati > Actinomycetota > Actinomycetes > Kitasatosporales > Streptomycetaceae > Streptomyces > Streptomyces sp. NPDC001231. The sequence goes on along the minus strand of NZ_JBIAXS010000019.1, from coordinate 12,522 downwards.
GCTCGGGGTCGAGATGGACCTCGTCACCCACGATCTGCGCAAGTTCGTACGGCTGATGCTGCGGCGCAACGGCTATGTGCTGGAGCAGCTGCTCTCGCCGCTGGTCGCGCACACCACCGACGCCCACCGGGAGCTGGCCGCGTTCGTGCCGGGCGTCCTCACCCGTCACCACGCCCACCACTACCGCGGGTTCGCGGTGACCCAGTGGCGGCTGTTCGAGAAGACCGGCGAACTCAAGCCGCTGCTCTACACCTTCCGCGTACTGCTCACCGGCATCCACCTCATGCGCAGCGGCGAGGTACAGGCTCACCTGCCGACTCTCGCCGGCGAGCCGGCCGCGCCCGGCTATCTGCCCGAGCTGGTGGCCGCCAAGGCGGAACGCGAGCACGGCACGGCCGTCGTCGATCACGCGCGCGTGGCGGCCGACGTGGAGCGGCTGCATGCCGTGCTCGACGAGGCGCAGGCCGTCTCAGCCCTGCCCGAAGCGCCCACCGCGCACGATGCCTTGCACGACTTCGTGGTGCGCGTCCGGCTGGCCGGCTGAGGCGCGGCGCGCCCGGAACAGGAAGTCGGCTACGCGCGCGTGGTCTGGTTCCGGCGGAAGCGGGGTGTGCTGCAGGGCCTCCTCGGCCTCGGCTGCCAGCCGGGCCATGCGGGCCTCGACCCGCGCCCAGGAGACCTCGCCCCGCTTCACCGTGAGCAGGGACTCCCGCCGGTCGCCGACGCCGACGCGCAGATCGCCCGTGCGCAGCAGGTCGCGAGCGGCCATCAGCAGGCGGAGCAGGTGCATCGCGTGCTTCCAGCGCGGAAAGCCCGTCGTACGGACGTCGGCGTCGAGCTTGCGGCGCTGGCCGAGGGCGTAGCGGGTGAAGGTGTCGTAGGCCCGGCAGGAGAGGAAGGCGCCGCGCAGGGACAGCAGCTCGCGGCCGGTGTCGTCCACGTGCTCGACCAGTGGTGAGTGCAGGCACTCCAGGATGTTCGGGTTGGCGCGCAGCGCCAGTTCGCAGAAGCGTTCCAGCTCCCAACTGAACTGCTCGGGGAGCGGCTCTTCCACGTGCGTGGGCGGCTTCTCGAAGGGCCAGAACAGGGCGGTGGGGGCGAGGAAGACGCCCCGGAGTTCCGTGTCGCTGTCGCCGGTCGCCAGCCCGAAGGCGCGCGAGCCCATGACACAGGCGTAGATGGTGTGGCCGCGCACCAGGTCCTCGGGCTGCATGCCTGGGAGCGTACGGGGAACCTCACGTCGGGCTGATGGAATTTCCCTCGACCTTGCTCGGCTTGGCAGGCAGCGGCCGGGCCGTGGGCCACGGAGCCGTCGGAACCGCGCGCCAGGGGCCAAGAGTGCACTGGCGCGCTTGCGCTCCCCCTCAGTCCGCGCTTTCGCCCGTGGCCGCGTCCAACGACTCCGTCATCGGTTCGCAGCCGTCTCCGTCCGCGTCGGGTGTGCACCGGGTGTCGGTGACGACCACCGACCACACCGCGCGCCACGGACCCGTATGGCCCATGGTCCGCTTGGTGGTGAGCGGACCGGCCTCGATCCGCAGTCCGGCCGTGTCGGCATGGTTCTTCCTCCGCTTCGCGCGGACGATCTCCTCGGCCCGCCGTGCCGAGATCAGCTTGGCGGGGAGGGGCACATGCGTGGGGCCGAGGTCGACCTGCATCCCGTACACGCGTCCGGCGGGGTTGATCCGTACGTCGAGGCTGCGGGGCATTTCCGCGCCCCGCTCCTTGAACCGCCAGGAGGTCACCCAGCCGGAGCCGGCGCTGTCGTGGACCGCTCGGGTGGCGTGCCAGGACGCCGACTCGGCCCAGGCGTAGTGGGCGCGCATGTAGGTGCGGGCGATGCGGTAGGCGTCGGCGGTGCCGTGGGGCGTGCCGGCGCCCGGCACCGGGTAACCGACCTTCTCCATGCTTCCCATACCCGCGGTGTTCCCGAAGTCCACGATCAGCCGGCGTCCTCCGGGCCACATCAGCTCCGCGGGGAGCCCGCCCGCGAACTGGATGTTCATCCAGCCGTTGTAGCCGTCGAGGCCGGGGCTGATCGTGACGGCGCCGACCCGGTAGCGGTCGCCGAAGGCCTGGTGTACGGCCCGCTCGGCGGCCACGCGCTCGTCACCGCGGGCGTCCCGCACGCTGGAGCCGTCCATGTGGTTCAGGGTGACGGCGCTCCGGCAGACGACCGCCCCGAGCACGGCGAGGACGGCGGTCACGGCCGCGGTGGGGGCGGTCCAGGCCCGCCAGGCGACGCGCCCGCGCAGCAGCACGAGCCCCGCGGCCACGCCCAGCGCACCGCCGCCGGCGTTCATCTCCACGTCGGCGCTGTCGCAGATGCCGCTCACGAACGGGGCCAGTGCCTGGGTGAGTTCGATGAGGACCGGCAGTGCCAGGACGCCGGCCAGCGCGGGCAGCGGTCGGCGCAGGGCGAGCACGCCGAAGAGGCCGAGCGGCACGAACATCGCCAGGTTCCACAGGCCCTGCGTGGTGTACAGCGGCTCGGTGAGGTCGTGGTTGACCACGCACTCGGCACGTCCGGTCGTGCCGCCGCGCAGCGCCAGCGTGACCCCGAGGACTCCGGTGAGACAGAACACCAGCGGCGCCCACCAGCCCGCGTGGGCGATACGGCGCCGGCGCGCCACGTCCCACGCGAGGAGCCCCAGGACGGCGGCCACGGCTGTGAGCCCGGCCAGGAACCATATGTCGTCCCCGAAGACGGCGTCGAACACGTGCTTGCCCATCCCCCCGATGTCATGTCCGACGGCCTGGTCAGAGCCTCGAACACCTGATCATTTCTGAGCCTGGAAGCCTAACCGAGATGCGTGGGCGCCCAAGTCCGTGGGCCCGACCTCCGCGCGCGGCGAAGGGCCCCTGAGCTGCGGTGCTGTTGTTCACGGACTGCCGTTTGCGGCTGGTGACGATCCTGCTGGCTTATTCCGTGCCCAGCGGGGCTGGCGGCTCGTTGGTCGGGAGAGCAGCGACCGTCTTGACGCTCCCGGTCGCGGGTGGGGTGTGGAATGTCGATGCAGCCGAGGCCGTGGCCGAAGGTGCCTGAGCTGACCGCACAGGTGGCGCGGGCGGTGGCGGCACGGGGCCCGTACCCGTTGGCGATGCGGGTCCGCGACGAGCTGGGCGAGTTGTTCGCGGACGCCGAGTTCGCCGAGGCGTTCGGAGCCAGAGGGCGGCCGGGCTGGTCACCGGGCCAGCTCGCGCTGGTGACGGTGTTGCAGTTCACCGAGAACCTCACCGATCGCGCGGCAGCGCATCGGGTGCGGTACGGCACGGACCTGAAATACCCGCTCGGCCTGGAGCTGGATGATCCCGGGTTCGATGCCTCGGTGCTGTCCGAGTTCCGCACACGGTTGGTCGAGCACGGGATGGAGGAGAAGGTGCTCGATCTGCTGCTGACCGCGCTCAAGGACCGGGGTCTGGTGACCTAGCCCGCGACTACGAGCACCATCCGCCCATGCCGAGAGCATGATCCGCTGGGTCATGATCGGTGTCATGGTCCGACGCCTCACCCGGGGTCGACCGGCTACCCGACCAAGTCCCCGTCCGCTCTTCCGGGCGGCTTCATGAGGCGGCGGGCAATTGCTTGCACGGGGCGCCGTCAGGCGTCCGAAGAGCCGGCGGATTCGCGCAGGCAGCGCCGTGCGGCTTCCAGACGCTCGACGTAGTCCGGGGCGAAGATTCCCGTGAGCCTCTTGTCCAACGTGCCTGCGATCTTGTGGATCGGCGCCCCGCGCGAACCTGCACCTGTTCATGCCGGACGCGCTGGCCGGCCGGGTGGTCGAGGCGCCCTTCCCGCAGCCGGGCGCACCGGTCACCGCACGCATCGTCCCGGCGTCCGCGTCGAACGGCAGGTGCCTGCTCGTGCTGCACCCGCCCGGCGAGCCAGCCAACGGGGTGGGCCGGGTCTACGTCGAGTACCGCGTCCCAGCGGGCTGGGACGCCGGCATGGACCCACTGGGGCCAAGCCTCTCGCGGGAAGGGGTGGTCGTTCACTCGATCGTCGACATCGCCAACAAGGGGCCGCGCGCGTGGTACCGGGGATCGGTACCGACGGCGTCGCCGGACACCGATGTCGCCGTCGCGACGACACCGCTCGTCGTGCGCACCATAGCTGTCGATCCCGAGCGGCAGTGGGTGGACCTGTCGGTCACTGCGGGCGCGGCGAAGGCGGTCGAGATCGTCCGGGGACTCCAGACCGACGACGTGGTCGGCCCCGTCGGTGAGATCCAGGAGACCACGACGCCGTGCGGCGACCCCCTGCGCCGGGGGACCTTCGCCACCTCGACGACCGCCCGCTTCGGTCTGCGCAGCACCGGCTTCGGCGGCAGCGGCGAGCCCGTCAACCCGCAGCCCACGATCGCCTGGACCGTCGGTGGAGTGCCACTGAGCGCGCCGGGCGGGAATGTCAGCGTTCCCGTGGACGGGACGGCGTTCACGCTCGACTACACGATTGAGCCGGTCATGTTCGAGCTAACGCTCACCTCCCGGGGCGGTGAGCGCTACGAGACGCCCGCCGTGGTGACGGTCAGCGGGGATGGGACGACGACGTCCGCCACCGCCGTGTTCACGGCCCAGGGGTGGGTCGAGGGAATCCACCCCGACGACGTGGAGAAGTTCGGTGACTGCCTGCGCCGGATCACGGAGCGGTACCGGCGAATGCCCGCGCCGTTCCGCAGGCCGACGCCCGAGCCGCCGTGGAGCGACCTGTCGACGCGTCGGCTGGCCGAACAGGCCTGGCTGAGGCAGGCGTTCCGGCTGATCACTCAGCCGCCGGACCTCGACGCCACCGGCCGCGGCGAGCTGAGCCGGCTCCTCCAGGTGCAGGCGCCGCCCACCGCGTTCATTGACGCGCTGGGGGAGGCGGCCGTCGACTACAGCGTGCCGGAGACAGACCTCACCGACTGGCTCCGGAACCCCGAGTTCACCCCTTACCCGGCGCTCGCTCAGTCGCTGCTGCTGAGGCTGGACAGCACGCGGTTGAAGCGTCCTGTGTTCCTGGGCGTCATCGCGTTCAACTACGAGAACTCGCCAGGGAAGCCGTCGCCGCGTCTACTGGAGGACGTGGACACGGCCGTCCTGGAGGCGGCCGTGGTTGAGGGCTGGAACGTCCGGTATGGGGAGGCGGCGTCGGAGTTCGGCGAGCTGTTGGCGTGATGGTGCTGCTGATGCACAGGAAGTCGGACGGACCGACTTCCTGTGCCACCCGACTGGCCCAGAGCACCGGTCCCGGACCCGAACCATCCGACGACCGGCGCAGTACGGGTTAGGCGGCCTGGCCGAAGCCGACTGCGGTGGAGTCCTGCTCGCGCAGCGGGGTGAAGTCGACGTCGAGCTTCGGGTCGTACGCCTTGCGAACCGGCACACCGCGTCATTCCGAAGGAATGCGAAACTCGAATTCGGGACGGTCCCACGGCACGGCGGGCGGGTTCGCGAGCGCGGTCCCGGTCCGCACTGCACCAACGCGGTGGTAGAAGTCCTCGGCGGGAAGATGCGACACGACCTTGACACGGTCGAGCCCGGCGGCACGGGCCTCGGACTGCATGTGCGCGACGAGCAGTCGTCCAATACCACGTCCTTGCGCTTCGTCGGCGACGAAGAGCAGGTCGAGCTCCGGTGGAGCGAGGACGAGCGAGTAGAACCCGAGGACCCGGCCTCCATGCTCGTCGGCGCCGACGGCTACGAAGGCGCGGTGGGCTTCGATGTAATCAGGACCGACCCGGTAGCCCGCGACTGCGGCTGCGTACTTGCCCTCGTAGGCGCCTGAGCCACGCACGAGCCGCGTGAGCCGTTTGGCATCCCGCGCGACGGCCCTCCGTATCGTGATCGGCTGGCTGATCGGGGAAGTGCGTGAACTCATCGGGAGAGTATTTCGCACCGGAGAGTGCCGTCGTGCGGCGGGTCGGCTGCTCGGGCAGGCGTTCCTGCACCGCTCCCGGGTACCGCTCGCCCAGGCCCCGATCGGCTACGTCACTGCCGCCGAATTCGGCCCCGGTACTGGTGGACTCGCGTATTCAACCGTCGCGAGTGTTACTACCAAAGCGTCAGTGCAGTCACTGTGTGTACTGGAGGCGTCGCAGGATCATGTCTGTGCTGGCAGCAACTCGCGTTCTGGCCGTTGATGGCTAACCTGCTCTCATGCCGGAGAAGGTGCCCAAAGCGATCAAGCGTGTGAGCAAGCAGGACCTTGTAGGACTGAGTTCGAAGAGCGAGCGCCTTAACCTCGGCAGGGGACGTGAGCCTGGATGGCTTGATCAGCACCTGGCCGACGATGCGACGGGGTCACTGCGAGCGATCCTTCTTGAGCATCCCCCCAAGCTCTGTTACCGCTGCCTCGTCCTGATCAAGCGGGCCGACCGGGAAGTCAAGCACTTCCTGCTTGACGTGCTGCCGGAGGATTTCGACCGGCTTGAGGACATCGCTGGCGAGGCTCTTCTCGCCTTCACGCGCTGGGTGTTGATGCAGATTCCGTTGAGTCCCCTTCCTGCGGAGCAGCAGGTTCATTCGGCCGACCACAGGTTCAGGTAGTGCTCCGTGGGGTCCAGCCTGGTGGTGACCGCCAGTGGTTGCCAGAGGCGTATCGGCTTCAGGTGCCTCCGGCTTCGGAGGCCAGCTTGGCCGTGGTAACCCGGTGGTAGCTCAGAGCCTCCGCGACGACCGGGGCGGGCATCTCCAGCACGTGTTGCCGGATCGCAGCGGTGCGGCCGGCGGTGGTGGGGATGCCGAGGTCGTTGAGGAGGGCCGCAAGGACGTCGGGGTGGAGCGGTTGTCCAGCTCGGCGGCCTGGGAACAGCCACCGGCAGGCGTGGTTGGTCGCGGTGTTCATGTTGTCCCGGCTGTCGATCCAGCGGAAGAGGAGTTCCGCGAGCGGTTCGGGAACGGGGGACGGCGGCTCGCCGAGCCGGAGAACAGTCTGCTGTTCGGCTCGGGTGATGTCGTCCAGGGTGAGGCGGACGACGCGGCTGAGCGGCTGGGCGTAGAGCAGGACGATGCTGCCCGCGACCCTGGGCTCGCAGGGGCAGGCTCGGGTCTGTGAGAAGGCGTCCGATCAGCTCCAGGCGCTCGGTCTGCGGCATCGGTGTGGCCCGGCTGACCTGCACTGGAGGCAGCCGGAAGGGCCGGGTGAGCTTGCTGGCTGAACACCACTGCAGGAAGCTCCGGATGGTGTTGCGGGCGTATTCGTTGTGCTCGGCGTGCCAGGCGTCGATGCCGGTCTGACCGCAGGTGGCGAGAGTGTGGTCCCGATCGGCGAGCCAGTCGAGGAACGCGGTGGCCTGCTTGACCTGGTCCGCGACATGTCTGCGGGCGGCTGGCGTGATCGGCTTCTTCTCGGCGCGGGTCCGTAGCCGTGGCAGCACCTCCCAGGTGGCGTACCGGCGGATGACCTGTGCGTGGTCTGGGTTGGGGATGTCGGCGAGGTGCCCGATGAGCCATCTGCTCGGCGCCGGCCAGCACGACCTTGCGCCCGAGGACCGGCGCCTTCTGCTCCAGCTATTCCTGCGTGACGGGGGCGCTACGGGACCGATCGCCTCGTAGGTGGCGAACACGAACGGCTGCCGGGTCTCGCTGACAGCCCTAGATCCGCCGTTTGCGCAGCGAGTGCCACACGGCTCCGGACAGTGCCAGCGTCGACCGGGGGACCGACAGCCGTTCGTGTTCGCGGTAACAGCGCCCAGTTGTACGGGACGAGCGACAGCTTGTTGGAGGACAGCGATGCCGCTTGGTGGGACCTGTACACCGCAAGCGGTTCGGGAAGGCCCCGGGCGTCGGCGCCGTCGCGCATGATCGACAGCCACAGGGCGTAGTCCTGTCGCTTCCGCATCTCCGGCATCAGCCTCGTGCCCAGGACGTTGCGGTCGTACATGGCGGTCAGCGCGCGGGTTTAAGGGGTACCGGTGCTCACCTCTCGAGGTCGGACCAAGTCGCCACAAGTGCTCGCCGATCTGGAAAGCGGGGACCGGAGACCATCTCCTGGGTGGTCTCACCGTTGAGCCAGCACACTTGCTCGGGGCCGCCGTCGCCGGTGTCGAACAGGCAGCACACTCCGCCGCTGGCGGCGGTGAGGTCGGTGAACACCTTCCTGATGTTGGTCGACCGCGCGAACAAGCGGCTCATCCCCGACGTCGCTGCCCAGCACTCCACCGACGCGTAACCAGGGTGCAGGAAGGACTCGAACCGGATCGTCGCGTAGATGTACCCGATCTGGATGCGCCCGTCCGCCTCGGGTTCTGGGCCGCCCGCCTCCGCGTACTCGCGCAGTGCGTCGTCGACGTCGAACATGATGGACGTGTCGAGCTCGAGCGTGCTGTTCGTGGAGCAGTCGACCGGCTCGCTCTTGAAGCGGGACGTGAACGGGAGGACGAGCCGGTCACCGCCGGGCAGGGTGAGCTCGAGCGGTGGCACGCGAGGGGCCGGTGGCGCCAGCTCGGCCAGATTGGCCAGCGCCTTGGCGACGTTTCGGGGACGTAGATAGACGTCGTAGCCGTAGGTCAGCCCCATTCTTCCCCCTCTGCCGGGTCGAACCGCACCTTCTCATGACCCGCCCCTGGGACGCCTGCCGGTTTTGGAGAGGCACGCCGATCCGGCACCACAGTGGTTTCCCGCTGCTCCTTCTGGAAGTTGCTGACTGCGGTCTTCGTCTTCTTGCCGAAGGTGCCGTCGGCCCTCACGCCGAGCTGGACCTGGAGGGCCTTGACCGCCTGGCCCCGGGCGCCGGGGGCGACGGTGAGGTTGGTCAGCTTGGTCCAGGTGTTGGGGCCGATGACTCCGTCGGCGGCGAGGCGGTTCTTCCTCTGGAAGTCCCTCACCGCCTTGGCGGTCTTCTGGCCGAAGACGCCGTCGGCGGTGAGGCGGTGTCCGCGGGCGGCCAGGAGGTGCTGGGCGGTCAGGGTTTTGGTGCCCCTGGAGCCGGTCTTCAGCGTCGGCCACACCGCCGTCAGGGGGGTGGCGTGGGAGCCGCTGCGGGGGCCCGGCTTCGTCGAGGCGTTGGCCTCGTCGCCGGTGGCGTTCACCGCGCCGAGCGCGCCGCCGGCGAGGAGCACGGCCGCGAGGCCCTGGAGCAGAAGGTTCCTGGCGTTCTTGCGCATGTCTTGTCCTCGTTCGTGTGTCCCGGCCTGTCCGCTTGCGGCGGAGGCGTGGGGTGCTTCGCCGTCCTGCTGGGCGGCGCTGACGAGGTGAAGAGTTGGCGTACCGCTGTTCCTTTGGAAGCCGGACCCGCGTTCCTGCCGTTCCACCTGTTCCAGTGCTCACTCCGGGGCGCCCCGCGGGGGTGTTGACCTGGGGAAACGGGGGGAACGGTGGTCCGCGATGGGGCGAAAGGAGTGAGGAGAGGCCAGGACGGCTACCGGGAGGGACCCGCCTGGCTTCGTTCACTTCAAGCAGCAGCGTTTATCTGCCGGTTTGGACAGCAGTTGGTGATCTCGACACCCCTGGATGTCATGAGAAGTGACGTCAGGGTGTCCACATTGCCGGATGCCGGAAAGCAGTCGTGCAGGCCGTCTGCCGTGTCCGACAGGTGAGGGCCGCGTCCGGGCGGTCATCATGATGAGCCGGGGGCGTGGCCCTGTGGGGTCCGCCGGAGGTGAGAGAGGAAGGCAAGGGGGATCGGGACCGTGACAGAGGTGTTCGACAGGGCTGTGGACGTGCTCATCGTGGCTGTGGGGCTGGGCTGCGTGTGGTTGGGATGGCGGGCCGTGCTCAGGCCGCGCCAGCCACCGGAGCCGATCCGGGGACCTGTGGGGGTGGTCCTCGCCTGGGGGCTCGGCTATGTGTTCCTGGGGAACTCCCTCACCATCGAGTCGGTGACCCTGATCGCCGGCGGGGAGCCGGGCTGGCCGGCGGACGTGATCCGCTGGGTTGCCGGATCGCTCCTGGTCGGCTCGATCCTGGCGGCGTTCCTGTCCCGGCGGTGGGAGCGCCGTCGGGCCCGGGCCATGAATGAGGGGCGGCAGGCGTGAACCGGGCCGTCACCTGGAGTGAGGCGGCGCTCGTGGCCGCTGCCTGCTGGGCGGTCAGCGGTCTGGGATACGGCGTGCTCGCCGCCCTCGACGCGCCGCACGTGCCCGTTGCGCCCCTCATCGTCATGTGGCTTTCCCAGTGGTTCTGGGCTAGCCACCGCTTTTGGCTGGCCGGGGTCGCGGCGAGCCTCGCGGGGCCTGTCGTGCTGTTCGCTCTCATCGACGTCCTGCGTCCCGGTCTGGGCCGCTACGTTGCGGACGCCCTGGCCACGGGGGCCGCGGCGTCGGTCGCCTTGGTCGTCTTCACCCTGGTCAGCCGCGGAGCGGGACGCCATCGTGACGCAGCACGCTGACCAGTTCGTGGGTCACCGCCTCATCCCGCAGCCCGAGCCGGGTGCCGTTCGGCGACACACGTCCAACACCGCATGTGAGGGCTTCCCGGGCAAGGACCCCAGTGACTTCAAAACTCGTGAACATCGCCTGACCGTGGGTCTGGGCGCCTCGCAAACCCATGCGTCCCTTGTCATCCAATCGAGGCGCTCGACAGCGAACCCAGTCGTCCGGCAGCCAGAGCGCGTCGCGGCGCCTGGGCTGCACGGTCTCGCCACAGGTGTGTTCCTCGCGTCAGCTCGACGGCGAGTGCAGGCCGAAGTCGCGGGCCGTTGCCGGCTACTGAAAGAGGTCTTCTTGCGAGTTCGGGGGCACGGGCCGCTGGTCGCGCTCGAAGACCGTGCCGGACGACATTGCCCGCTCCCTTATTGCTGCCCGGGCATGCCTCAGCACTTCGTTGCCATCCGCTTGGCGCAGTCGAGGCAGAAGTCGACGGGTTCATCGAAGCGGTTGTCCAGCAGTCCCCCACAGTGGCAGTAGGCCAACCGGTCGAAGACGGCCGCGCAGCCGAGGCACAGGTGGATCGCGTACTCCGGGGCCTCCGTGAGGGGGCAGGTGGCCTCGACGAGGGCGGGGGCGGAGCAGGCTGCGGGTCGTCGGCGACCTTGGCCGCCTGCAGCTCCTCCACACACCGGGCACGGGCCAGCTCCTCGACGTCGAAGGCGATGCGCCGCAGGATCACCGCGCCCCTGGGCAGGCGGACGGGCACCGCTGTCGGTGGCCAGTTAGATCTCCCCGCTCACGGCCGCCTGACGGGGAATCAAGTGGCCGTGGCTAGATTCACTGTCAGTGACGAACGGGGCCCCTCATCTGGGTGAGCCACCGATGTCCACGGTTCTTGTGGTGGCGTCGTCGGCCACGAGGCCGACTTGGGTTTGGGTGCTCTGCCATGCGGCGGACGGTCGCTCGGACGTTCTTCAGGGGCCTTCGCACGGGTCGCCGTCCGCAGACACCGGCTTGGTGTCTGCCGCCAGGCAGGAGGAGTACACCCGCGGCGGCGTGGGCCGCGGCTTCGGTTCCGACGTGGCGCCCACGGCAATGATTGCCCCGGCACAGACGAAGGTTAGCCCTGCCATCGCGGCCAGCCAGGTAGCGCGGCTCACTGATCGCTACGGAAGTGGTTACGGAGATCGTCACGGCAGTCGTCCTCGGTGCCGACCTGGACTCGCGAGAAGACCAGCATTCCGTCTCCCTTGCCTTCCTGCTTGGCCTTGGCCAGCTGCGTCTCGATGTCCGCGATGCGCTCGGCGCACTCAACACTGACGGACTTCTCGGGCTGCGGGGCCGGTGCCGAGGAGGCGTTCAGTTTGGCGGTGGCGGCGAGGCCAGCCACGCACAGCACCGCCCACGCGGCAACCCACGAGCGGCGGCTCATCCGTATCGGCTTAGGCATCCAGGCATCCTACGAGCGCCGCGGCGGGCTGTCGCCGAATCGTTCCTCGTCGACGAGACCAACGGCGGAGCCAGCTGGCGTCGCCGACGAGGGCGGCGGAGTCTGACCGATCGCGCGTCAACTTTGGCCAGCTGTTGTTCAGACTCGACTGCTCGCCGAAGTCGGCGCGGGCAGTCTCGCTCTCGCCTTTCACGTTCCGGCCGCAGCTCGGGGCGTCTCCTGCAGGCCGCCGTCGCCTACCGCCCGACACGGCCGCGGGCCTCGCCGCGGCTTGGTCACGCACCGTATCAGGCGGCGCGAAACCGGGGAGCGAAACTGGCCATCAGCGGGGACCGCCTGTGGGGAGTTACTGGCCGTACGCGGGGAAAAAGATCTTGGCCGCTGTCACACCGCGCAGGTGTCGGTGAAGTCGCCCTCGGGGTGGAGGGTGGCGTCCGGCGGGAACGGCTTGCTGTCCAGGTGGTCGATCCACTCCGCGCACTGCCGGACCCACGCGACCTCGTCCTGTAGGCGCTCGGCGATGCTCGCACGGCCGGACAGCTCCTCGTCGTCGCTACCGTCCGGGTCCTCCGGGGCCGGGGCGACGTCGCCGGGCGCGGGTCAGTCGGCGGGGCGGCGCTGGCCGGTGCTGGAGGATCGCCCGGCACAGCGTCATGGCCCGTCCCCGCTGGTCTCGTCGGCGAATGGGGACGGCGAGTGTGCGACGACGTCCGGGTGCAGCGTGGGCGCGAGCTCTTTCAGGTCGGGGTGGCTGGCGGCCACGTCGCGCAGCAGCCGGGGGAA
>NZ_JBIAXS010000018.1:86034-179179 GCF_042896885.1 Streptomyces sp. NPDC001231 | reverse complement strand
CGTGAAAGGGAGGTCGTCGTCATGTCCGGCAGATTCCCATGTGGGTGAACCACTCGATCCCCGAACGATCACCGAAGGTTTAATTTCAAGCTCAGACTTTCGCTCCAGTCTCAGCATGGCCGCCGATCACCAGATCGACCGAAGCTCGGCTTGTTCGCCCCCTGGCCAGGGGGCGCGTGCTCCGCAGTACATAATCCGAACGAGTCGGGATCCAACCGACATCGAAGCCGTGGGGGCTCAGTGGATCAGGAACGGTACGTCGAGGAACCCAACCAGGTACTGCACCCTGGGACGTATCGCCGTGAGCGGTACAACGACACGAACGGCGCCATCTACGAGACGACGCACTACGACGCGCACGGCAACGCCTTCACCCAGAACCACCAGCTCGGCCCGGCCGAACGGTACGGGTACAACTACGTGGGAGGCGACGCCCCCCGCGCTGACGCCCAGCCGTGGGCTCAGCCCGCGGCTGGGGCGGCTGCAGCCGCCGCAGGAGCGGTCGTTGGGGCGGCGGCGTACTACGAGATTGCCGACAACCACGTGCAGCCCAACATGTCCAGCGAGGACGGCGGGGAGTTCATTCTCTTCGTCCTGGTCATCGTGGCCGTGCTGGCATTGGGACCGCTGTTCCTCGGAGCATGGATGGTGCGCCGCGCCGCGGCGGTCGGCAGAAGCCTCACGCACGGCAGGTTCGTGCTGCTGATGGAGGTGCCTTGGCTCGCGGTCCTGTGGGGCTGGCTGTTCGACGGAGGCGTGGCGGCCTGGATCGCGGCCATGGGAACCGCGGGCGCGGTCAGCGTCTGGTACGGGCTGACGCTGCGGGACGAGGCGCGCTGGCGCCGTGAGGACGCCGAGCTGGCGTAGCCGTATGTGCAACATCCCGCGAGTTCGCCGTGCCCCTCGGTTCCTCTGCATGGGGCCTGACCAGGCACCTCGTCGACCTCGGCCTGTGCGTCTATGTAGGGCCGGGCTGGGCCGCTACGGCGTCCATCCACTGCTCGAAGTCGCTCACAGTTTGGGCCAACGAGCCGGACGCCCGGACAGCACGCCGCGTCCCCCGTCCCGCCGTACGGGCCGCCGCGCGGGAAGAGCTGTCGGTGAGGACGGTGACGAGAGCGCGATGGCACTGCGGGTACACATCTTCGGTCTGCCCCTGGGGACAACGTACAGCCAACGGTTCAGCCATCCCCTGGGTGCAGCGCTATGCAAGGCGGTCACGGGCTGCGGCAGACGCGGCGTAGGTCGGGGCTGGCTCCCACCGACAGGCCGCCCGCTGCTCCGCGTGCGCGAACGTAGCGGAGCAGCGGGCGAGCATCGTGGGCGCGGGCGACGTCGACGGCCTGGTGTTCGGTGTCTGAACGCCTGCGTCAGCACGCTCAGCGCAATCCGACCCGAGGAGGGTTCACTTTCTACCTCGGCAGATACGGGCTCGCCTTGCCGTGCCAGCTGATGCGCAGGGTGTCGCGGGCGCGGGTGGCTGCCACGAAGAGCAGGGAGCGGGCCTTGAGTTCCTCGCGCGCGAGGCGGTTGGGGTCGGTGTCGCGGTAGCGCTGGATGAGGGACGCGCGGGGGATGACGCCGTCCCGGGCACCGACGATGGCGAGTTTCTGGTATTCGAGGCCCTTGAAGCGGTGCATGGTGCCCACGTGGATGTCGCCGTCGCCCTTGACGCCGTCCTTGGTCAGCTCGGCGATGGTGAGGCCGGCCTCGGTCGCCAGGTAGTACATGACCTGGTTGACGGCTTCGCGGTCGGCGACGCAGACGGCGATATTGCCCCGCGGGTCGCGGGGTTTGCCGTCGGCTCCGCCGGTGGCGAGTTCTTCGCGCCAGGTCCGAAGTGTGGTGGCCAGCTGGGTGAGTTCGTCGTCCCAGGAGTCGCAGGGGACGAGTTCCGGGGCCGGGCCGCGGAGGACCGAGCGGTAGCCGTCGAGAGTGTCGGTGCCGTCGTCGAGGTCGTCGAAGGTGATCTGGGTGCTCTTGGGGTTCACCACCTCCATGGCGCGGTTCAGGATCTCGCGGGTGGTGCGGTAGCTGAGGGTGAGGCGGGCGGCGCGGCCTCGGATCTGGACGCCGACAGTGCCCAGGGTCACCTGCTGGTCGTAGATGCGCTGGTGGGTGTCGCCGGCGATGAACATGTCGTCGTCGCCGGGGGCGACCATGGCGCGCAGCATCTTCCAGTGGGCGGGGCGGAGATCCTGTGCCTCGTCGACGACGACGTGCTGGTAGCGGTGCCCGAGGTAGTACATGCCGGAGCTGTCGTCGCGGTGGATGAGGTCCTTGCCGCCGACCTCTTCCTTGTGTTCCTGACGAGCCTTGATCTTCGAAGCGCGCTGCATCTCGAAGCGGGCGGCGCGTTCGGCGGCCTGGCCCCAGGTCTCGCGGTTGTCCTTGTCGAGGCGGGTGGTGAACTGCTCCAGGATCTTCCAGATCTGGGCGCGGTCGGGGCGGCTGAGGGAGCGGCCGCGTCCTGCGCGGCGGGCGTCGAAGTACGCCTTGCGGGTGCCGAGGGACTGACCGAGGATCACCTGCTCCCATTCCTCGTAAAGGAATTCGGCGTCCCAGCGCTTCTCGTCGAGTTCGAGGAGGATCTGGCGGAGGGTGTTCAGGGCGACGCTGTCGTAGATGCGCTGCTTTCCGGCGCCGGAGAGGTTGTTCTCGTTGAGGACGCGGGCGGCGAGCTGGTCAATGTGCGTGATGTCGACGCGGGCAAGCTGCTCGGGCTCGAGGAGGGAGGCGAGGCGGGCGCGCAGGTCGGTGGTGAGGTTCTTGGTGAAGGTGGTGAGCAGGATCAGCTTGCTGTGGCCGGGGGTCAGCTGTTCGGCGAGGTGCTTGACGCGGTGCAGGGCGACGATGGTCTTGCCGGTGCCGGGGCCGCCGGAGACGCGGAAGGGGCCGCTGTAGCGGCGGTCGACGAGCTTGGCCTGGGCGGGGTGGAGGAAGACCTTCCAGGCGCGGAAGTCGCCCTCTTCGAGGATGTCCTTGAGGGCGTCATCGACGGTGGTGACGGCGGTGCGGGCGAGCGCCGCGTCCAGGTCCTGCCGCTCGGACTCGTCGAGTTCGACCTCTACGGGGGCGGTGATCTCCTTGCGGACGTCGTCGAGGGACAGCCCGGCGGCGAGGCCGTACAGGATGTCCTTGGTGAGGAGGGGAGCGCCGGAGACGAGGGCGTCGAGCTCGTCACTCCCGGTGACCGCGAGGGCAAGGTCGATGAGCTGTTCGGCGACACCGAGTCCGCGGAGGTCGTCCGCGGTGAAGCCGGCCAGGAGCGGCTCGGCCATGTCCGGTGCGGGGGCCGGCGTCTCCGGCTCGTCTCCGGCTTCGGGTTGCTCGGCCGGGGTGAGCGTCATTCCGGCCCGCTGGAGAACGCTCTGGCCGACCACGGAGAGATCGACGAACTCGATCTCTCCGGTGATGCGGTTGATTGCGACGGAGAGTTCTTCGTAGACGTGCTTGCGGTGCCGTACGGCGACGACGAGCCACTTCTGGTGGCCGCGGCCGTCGATGCCGATCTTGGCGAGGAGCGCCCGGTAGGACTGGTCGATCTTGGCCCGGTAGACGCGGCCGTCGCCCTTGAGCGGCTTGAGGTCGAGACCGGGGTGGTCGGGGTTCTGCCGGAAGCGGTGGCAGAAGTCGTAGAACTTGCCCTTGACCGAGCGGTCGAGCTTGTACAGCTCCTGTTCGGCCTTCTCGTACAGGCTGAGCCGGGCGGTCATCGGTGCGTCGGGCCTTCCGTGTCGGGGAGCAGGGTGAGCAGGGTGTCGAGGTGGTCGAGCCAGTCGGCGGCCGTGCGCAGGGTCCAGCCGTCAGCGGCGTATGCCGCGTCCCGCTTGCGGAGTTCCTCGCTGTCGTGGCCATCGGGGTTGACGACCACCGCGACCTTGATGCCGGAGTCGGACCAGGCGAAGTCGGCCTGCCAGCCGCGCTCGTCGAGTTCGTGGCCGAAGGCGGGGGCTTTCTTGCCCCGTTCGGCCAGCTTCCTGGCAAGCCGGGTCAGATCGGAGTCGGGTTCGTCCTCTTCGAGGATTTCGAGGATTTCCTCGTCCCAGGCCGCGTCCCGGAGCAGGTCTTCGAGTGCCTGCTCGGCGACAGAGGACGACGAGGATGCCGAGGACGAGGTGGTCGAAAACCGATCCGTCTCTGCCGTCTCCGCCGGAGCTGTCGGGCCGTCCTCCACCTCGTCCGCCACGTCTGCCGTGGCCGTCTCGGGGTGCAGCTGGGTGATGAGCGTCTCCAGTTCGCCGACGCCTCCTCCGACGCGGAGGACGTCCACCTCGAAGTCGGCGGCCCGGCTGGTGGCGAGTTGTACGCCGTCGCCGCCGGTGAAGGCGAGGAACTGGAGCAGGTTGGACCAGTAGAGCCAGGACCGCCAGCGGAGCCTGTGCTCGGCGGTGCCGAGCCGGTCGCCGTCATGGTCGTCGAGTACGGCGATGGCGCACCAGCCGAACCCGCCCGTCGCCTCCGGTCCGCCGGTGGGGTCGACGGTGTGGAGCAGCGGCAGGCCGTGCTCGTCGGTGGCGAGGAGGACGAGGATCTCCCCGTTTCCGGCGACGGGTTCGACGTCGGCCGCCGGGTTCCCGCCCTTCGCCAGGGAGCGGAGGGCGCTTCGCAGCGTTTCGCGGGCCTGCGCGCGGTCGACGTTCTGCGCCAGTGGTTCGGGGGCGGTGAGGAGTCCGCCGACCAGGGCCGCCGCCCGCCGTCCCCACCGGGTGCGGGAGGGGTCGCGGAGGTAGCCGAGGAGGGTGTCGATGGGGTTGGTGAAGACCGCGTCGGCGAGGTCGGCGCGGTCGCCGCCGAACTGCTCGTACCAGTCCTTGGCGGTGTCCTGTCCGGTACGCCGGTAGGGGGGCCATACCGGGCGGGCCTTGGCGCGTTCACCCTTCTCGAAGAGGAGGAGGTCATCCCAGGTGATCTGGAAGACGAGGGCTCCGCCGGCCCGCAGCTCGTCCCGTTTCCTGCAGTCGGCGGCGATGCGGTTGTGCTCGCGGGTGGCGTGGTAGCGGTGGCCGTCGAGGAAGACGTGCACCTTCTGGGGGGTGCCGTTGGTCCTCTCGAAGGTGAAGTCGGTACGGGTGAACTCCTCGTCGCGCTGGGCGGTCAGCCGCCATGCCGTGGACCCGGCGAAGCGGAGGTGGCCGCTGTGCGCGCCGCTCTCCTCCAGGGAGGTGTCGTCCTGGCCGGTGCTCCAGGTGCGCAGGGCGGCGAGGAAGCGGGCCTCGAAGTCGGATTCGACCTGCCGGTCCAGGCCGATCGCCGCGGTCGTGGGGACTGCCTCGACCTGCCAGTGGTCGACGGCGTTGCCCTCGTCGTCGGTCGGCGGGCGGCCGTTCTCGTCGACGGGGCCGAGGAGGCTGTTGATGATCTCCAGGGCCGAGCGGCGCGAGACCTCGTCCTGGTGGCGCTCCTCGGCGTAGCGGTGGAGGCAGCGGTGGCAGGCGCGGCGCCCCTCGTCCTTGCAGGGACACTTGAGCAACATCTCGCGCGCCTCGGCGAGGGTGTCGCGGAAGGCGGCGGGCCGGGTGAGCCGGTCGAGGTAGCCGGTGCCGCCGGGGAGGCGGTCGTACAGGACGAGGAAGTGCCGTTTCTCGCCGGTGGCCCTGTCGGGCATCTTGGCGAGGGTGGTGTCCAGATGGGCGGGATCGCCGCCGAAGTGCCGGTCGACGCCGAGGCGCAGTGCGGCCTGGAAGGAGTGGATCTTCTCGTCGACGAGCACGGTCGCGGCCGGGAGCAGGATGCGCAGGGCCTCGGTGGTGAGCTGGTGGGCGAGGAGCACCGATTCCTGCTTCGGTGCGTCCGGGCCCTTCTTGCCCCGGCGCAGCGGGCACCAGGGCTGGTGGTGCTTGACGGCCGGGTTGCGTACGGCGGAGGTGTCGAGGGCGTCGGTGTCGTGGTCGAAGACGGGCCTGCCGTCGGCGGTGGCCGCTCCGCAGGCGGTGCACACGTGGAAGGGTGCCATCCTGACGTCGTGTCCGGCGAGCTCGTCCTCGGGGCGTGCGTCGAACCGGAGCGGGCCGACGTTGATCTTCCGGATGACGGCCTTGCGGGAGTAGTCGACGCCGAAGGTCTCGCGGGTGTGCCGCCAGGACGCCCCGGGCTCGATGTGCTCGGCCGGGATGTCGACCGCGTCGACGACGGTGTAGAAGCGCTGTTCGCGGTCGTCCTTGTCGTCGCCGATACGGGCGTCGTCGCGCTTGTCGCGGGAGGTGACGACGGTGGGTTCGATCACCTGGTGCAGGCAGGAGCCGTCGTCAGCGATGGCGGTGCTGTGGCAGCGCGGGCACGGGCTGCGGTCGTCGGCGGCGTCCTCGGTGCGGACGTAGCCGCACTCCCGGCAGAAGCGCCAGGGGGTCCAGTCGGGCCGGGTGGAGCTGCCGATCTCGATGCCGGTGATCTGGTGCTTGTAGCCGTTGACGTAGAACGTGTTGCCGGGCGCGAGTTCGGACAGCGCGTAGCGCTGGGGACGGTCGTACGCGCGCATCTTGGAGTCGAAACGCTCCCGCCCGGTCTTCGGGTCGGGGCCTTCGGGCCAGTACAGGGTGGCGTTGAGGGTGGTGACGGCGTCGATGAGGGCGTAGTTCGGCAGCAGGCCAAGGTCGCAGAGGGCCTGCTGGGCGGTGGTCAGGCCGCGTTTCATCAGGCGTTTGCCGACGGCCCGGTGTTCCGCTTCGAGTTCGGCCTTGCGGCTGCGCTGTTCGTCGTCGTTCTCGTGAAGCTCGTGGATGGCCTCGTCGATGAACTTCAGCCTGCGCCGCAGTTCTTCCTCGCCACGCTTCCACTGCCGTCCGGCTTCCTCGACGGCGCCGCGCAGCCCGTGTCGGGCGTAGGCGCGCAGGTCGTCGGCGGCCTTGGGGCTGACGCCGGTGGGGAACAGGTCGAGGAACGTCTCGACGAGTTCGGCGGCGCCGCCGAGCGCGGCGTCGACGAGGTCGGCGAGGTAGCCGGAGGGGCCGAATAGGGCGGGCGCGTCGTGCGGGATCGCGGCGAGCGGCTTCCCGTCGGCGCGCTTGAGCCGGCCCTGCGCGGCGAGGTCGAGGAGGTGGGCGAGGTACTGGCGGCGCAGGATCTCGATGGCGGACAGGTGGCTGCCGGGCGGCACGATCTGCCCGGCGATCATCTCGTGGGGCTGGTCGAGGTAGTACAGGTCGCGGCGGCTGCGGTCGGGGATGGTGAGGAGGAAGGCGTTGCCGGTGCGCCGGCCGGCGCGGCCGACCTGCTGGACGTAGTTGGCGGCGCGGCGGGGCAGCGCGGCGAGCACGACGGCCGACAGGTCGCCGATGTCGATGCCCATCTCCAGGGTGGGGGTGCAGGAGAGCACGTTGGGGTCCTTGAACCCGCTGCCGTCGCGGAACGCCGCCTCCACCCGTTCGCGTTCCGGCCGGGTGAGCATGCCGGTGTGCTCGGCGGTGATCACCTGGTACGTGCCGGCCTTGCGGTAGAGCCTGCGGTAGTAGTCCTCGCGGTGGTCGCGGTCGCGCCGGTGCCGACCGAGTCCCTCGGGCCGGTTCCCGGCGACGAGGCGGCCGGTGCGGCAGCGGTAAGCGGGGCACTTCTGGCCGTCCCACTGGGGCAGTAGGTAGGGGTGGACGGTCTGTTCCCAGAAACAGGAGGGGCAGCGGACGAACGCCTCGTTGACCTCGCTGTCCTTCAACAACTGCACGTCGACGGCACCCGGCTTGAGACCATAGATCCGCAGGCTGCTGTCCTCCGGAGTGCGTACGGCGAGCAGTCCGGCGGTGACGAGTTCGGGCAGCAGCCGGGACCAGAACTCGGCGGCCTGCTCACGCGGCAGTCCGAGGCTGCGCTGAGCCCACCGCTCGTACCAGGAGAGCCGTCCGGTGGCGAAGTCGAACTCGCTCCGGGTCTTCGGCGCGCTCAGCAGGAACACGGGCGCGGCGATGCCCTTGGGGAAGGCGCGCATGCCGGGGGGCCGCCCGCCCCATATGAAGTACCGGCTGGTGCCGGCCTCCTTCAGGTACCCCTCCAGCCAGCGGTGACCGACGGCGCCCCGGGTCCGCAGCCGTTCCAGGAAGATCCGCAGGAAGCCGAGGTACCGCTCGTCGTCGAGTGCGTCGGGAACGGGCAGTTGGCCGCCCTTCCCGTACGGCGCGGTGTGCGCGGATCGTACGAGTTCGACGGCGGCCTCGGGGTCGGCGATGCGCACCTGGGCGGCGGCGGTGCGGGTGAGTTCCAGGGTGCGGCCGTTGCGGGACCGGAACCCGAACTCCATCAGCGCCTCGAACGCGAACCGCTCCCCGATCAGCTCCCACGTCTTGCGGTCCCCGCCGCGGCCCTCGCCGGACAGCAGCCGCTTGACGCCCTTGAAGTCGTGCAGGTCGGTGGGGACGACAGCGGCGAGGGTCGCACGGTCGGTGGTCGCGGCGACCACATCGGCGATCAGGTCGTTCAGCGCGGTCGGAGCGTCTTCGGAGAGGTGGCTCTTGAACAGGGCGCGCAGCGAGAAGGTGTACGAGCGGCTCGCCACGAACCCGGCCCGGTGCGCGGCGTCCTGCACCGAGTCGTTGAACATCAGAGTCTTCGTCTCGCCCTGCTCCTCGTCGAGCTCCCCACCGGTGAACAACTGGGTGACGGAGGCGGCGGCGAGGGCGGCGGCGCCGGTACCGAGGAACCGGATCGTGTTGCGCGAGCCGCAGGCCGGACACCAGTCCTCCTCGGCGGCGGTGGTCGCGGTCTCCCCCAGGAACACGAGCACGAACGCGGAGTCGGAGCCGGCCAGACGGGGGCTGCCGGTCTCCGGGTCGTAGTCGGCGACCGGGTCGGGCAGACGGAGCCTGCGCTTGGGGCCGTCCAGGACACGGAGCTGTCCGGCGCCGGTCACGCTGAGGGCGTTCGCGTCGGCCCGTCCGGCGGCCCGGCCTGCCCCCTCCATGGGCGCGGCTCCGGAACCCTCCCGCGCCTCGCCGTCGGTGGCGGCGATCAGGTTGCGGACCCGCATCTTGTCCTGGCTGACCGACGCCCGCCGGATCTTGTGCGTGTCCACCTCGACATCCAGGTCGTCGGACTCCGGGGTGAACACCGCCCAGCCGGAACGGCCGCAGTCACGGCAGTACACCGCGGGCAGGAACAGGTTCGCGGCCTGTCCGGCGGTCGCCGTGGTCACCGGCGCGGTGCGCGCCGTCTCCCCCTCGGCGGTCTCCGGCGCGCCAGCCGTGTCCCACTGGAACTCGGCCTTCGGCCAGGGCAGCACACCACGTACGAGGCGGGAGACCGACCGGGCCCACTGGTGGACCTCGACCTGGACGAAGGGGCGCGGCTGGGCGGGAGCGGACTTCGGGTCGCGGGCCACCGAGAGCAGCGCGACGAAGCGGGCGAGCGCCTTCGCCGCAACCTCGGGTCGCAGCGTGATGGTGCGCCCCCAGGCCTGTGCGCCGCTGCGCCACATCAGATCGAGGACCTCGGGCACGGGACGCACCTGCCCGTCCAGGGCGTGCAGCACAGCCGAGGTCAGCGGGTGCTTCTTGAGGACCCGGCCGAGCGCGTGCGGATCGGTGTCCCGGCTGCCGGTGACGGCCTCGGCCAGCGCGGCGAACTCCTCCTCGCCGAGGGTGGGGTCGGGCAGGGCCGCCAGCTCGTCGGGGGTCGGCGCGGGGACAAGTGGGTCGAAGTCGTCGCGCGGCACGAACTCGTCTACGGTCAACCGCTGTTCGCCCACGACCGCGTCGGCGTGGAACTCGGTGCCGAACACCTGGGTCGCCACGTCGAGCAGCTGCCGTACTCCGTCGGCGTCCGTCCCCGAGGCGAGGGTCGCCGAGGTCGCGACCGGACAGATGCGGCCCAGCGGGCGCCCCTTCTCCGAGGCACCGACGGCGGAGGCGAGCCGGCGCAGCAGCATCGCCACGTCGGTGCCCTGCGCGCCGTCGTAGGTGTGGAACTCGTCGACCACGACGTAGCGGATGTCGGCGTCCGCCCACAGCGGGGCGTCGGCGGCGCGCTGGAGCAGCAGGTCCAGCATCTTGTAGTTGGTGATCAAGATGTCCGGAGGCGTCACCTGCATGTCGGAGCGGTCGGTGAACACCCGCCCGTACCGGGTGGCAGCCCGGTCGCCGATGTAGAGCCCGGCCCGCACCTTGCTCAGCTCGGGGTGTTCGGTGAGCAGCCCGTTGATGCGCTGCGCCTGGTCGGTGGCGAGGGCGTTCATCGGGTACAGGAACACGGCCTTCACCCCACCGCGCCCCGCCGCCCGCTCGCGCGCGCAGTGGTCGAGGACGGGGTAGAGGAACGACTCCGTCTTGCCAGATCCGGTGCCGGTGGTGACGAGCGTCGGCCGTGGCGTCCGGCCTCTGGCCGAGGACAGCCGCTCGAAGGCGACGGCCTGGTGCGCATACGGCGTCCAGCCGTCCGTGCGCCGCCAGTCCAGGTACTGCTCCCACGTCCCCGGCGCGGCCGTCACGAACGGCGTCCGCAGC
Organism: Streptomyces sp. NPDC001231; assembly: GCF_042896885.1. Classification (NCBI taxonomy): domain Bacteria; kingdom Bacillati; phylum Actinomycetota; class Actinomycetes; order Kitasatosporales; family Streptomycetaceae; genus Streptomyces; species Streptomyces sp. NPDC001231. The sequence continues at coordinate 168,755 of NZ_JBIAXS010000018.1, read as the reverse complement.
CGCAGGAACGGCCCCCGGAACATGCCGGTGTTGTCGTCCCCCAGGAACCGGTGCAGCGCCTTCCGCGCGCCCTCGTCGGTCAGCGCGTACGTGGTGGACAGGTACTGAAGCAGGCTCTCCTTGAGCCCCTCGGCTTCGAGCGTCGGCCTCACTGCTTCGGCACCTCCTGCTTGACCGGGTCCCACTGGCCGGCGGCCACGGCGTCGTCGAGCCGCTTCTGGAAGTAGGCGTGCGCTTCTCGCATCTCGATCTCGCGGTCAGCCTTGTAGAAGGGGGCGGTGTAGCCGTCAGGGACGGGGGCCTCCGGGGCGGGGTTGGCGGCGGGGTTTTCCTGGTGCGCCTTGAAGGCGGGGTCGGCCTGATACTTCTCGAACTGCTTCCAGTGGTCCTTGTCTTGGCCGTGGCCAAACGTGTACCGGTCACTGGCGATCTTGCGCTCCGCAGCGTCGAACCAGGTCACCCGGTCGAAGTCCTGCATGATCGGGAAACGGGCCCGGTACATGGTGATGAGCGTGTCGGCGTCGATGCCGAGCCACACCGCCACGAGGGCGTCGATCTCCACGAGGGCGGCGCGGCGGGCGTACTCGGTACGGAGAGGGGTGTCACGCTGCCAGGTGGGGCTGGTCTCGTGGAGTTTGGTGGCCATCAGTGGCCAAGGGCGCGCCCAGGGCTCGTATCCGGCCCACTTGGGGTCGTGGAGTTCCTTCCAGAGGTCGGCATAGGCGGTCGTGAGGCAATTAAGGCGAAGGGTTCGGAGGAGGAGGGCAGGGGCGAGGGGGTGATCGGCCTGGGGTGCAGGCAGCGACTTCGACCGCGTCTCGTGCAAATGCGAGGCATTGATCGTACGAAGGAAATAGTCCAGTGGAAGCGACGACCACATGCCGCTGGCAAGAACCGTTTCGACCTTCCTTGCCGCCATCGCGCTCCGCAAGCCACCCACGTGCCCTGGCTTGGGCGGGAGCAGGGAGACGTAGAGAGCACGCTCAGTGTCCGGCGCAATCTGATTTCTCCATGCCATACGGTAAAACTCCGTGTACGGCTTCGTTGCGCGCGCCACAAAGACCTTGTCCACCAAGTCGTACGGAACCTCCCTCGGCAGACACCCCAGCTTCTCTGCAAGCGTCCCCTTCACGGCCCGAATTTCTTCGTCCGAAGCCCGTAGCCACTCCAGCTCGTCGTAGTCCAACCACCGGTCTTGCGCATCCCGATACGTGACCTCGTCAGCAACCCTCCGGTACTCCGACTCCGGGACCGCGTTCGACGGCAGCTCCAGGTGATTAAGTCCGCGTACCTCGCCGCCCCCCTGACTGGGCTGCTTGAAAAACGGGTTGGCCACGCCAATCTGCGGGCCCTTGAGGACGACGTCCTCCCAGGTTTCCGCCTGGTAGTCGTCCCTGTCCTTGAGATCCTTGTTGTAGTCGATCAGCGGCGTGTCCTCATTGGGACCATGGACAGACTTCTTAGCTACGCTCTCATCGAATCCGCGCGTGATCTGTGGAGAAAGCGCACCAAGCCGCAGCGGATACCCCGCGAGCGCGTCGATGGCCGGGTCCTCGGCCGTACTCACCGGAGTCAGCAGACGCGCTCGTTCGACGGGGACGTCCTGCTCCCCCGAAAGCCTCTGCCAACGCGCCAGGGTGTCCGTGGTGACCTGAACGACACGCTTGCTGTGCGGCCGCTCATCCCAGTCACCGTCGAACTTCACACCCGGCGCGTCGCCCTTACCGTCGTGTGCGGCGGACAGCCGCAGCGCATCAACGGAGAAAAGCCAGGACAGGTGCTGGAAATCGATCTCGCCCTTCGTGCCGTAGATGTGCACCCCGAAGTGGCTGGACCGGCCGACGGGCGGCGGGAAGAACCGGTTGCCCGCGTTGACGAAGTCCCCGTGCATCCGCAGCCTACGGTAGGTGGCCTCACGGAGCGCGGCCTCCTTGTCCCCGTTGAAGTGGGTATCGGGGTGGACCAATCCGGTGCTGCCGAACGCCCCCGTGTGGTCCCACACCTGGCACATGAAGGCGCGGTACAGGTCCGGCTGGCTGCCCGAGATCAGCGGATACACCTGCGGTGCCGCCAGGTAGTCGGCCAGCGTGACCGTGGTCGTCACCTCCCGCAGGGTGTACGCCGCCACTTTCTTCCTGGCCAGCTCAGCCGCGCGCCGCCGCTGCTTTTCGGCCGCCGGAGGCTTCTCGGTCAGCATGAACCACGGCTCGAACTCCGCTATGACGGAGTTCTCCTTCCACTCAGGCCGCACCCACGGCGGGTTCCCCACCTGCAGGTCGAACCCCCCGCCCTCCGCAAACGCGAGCGCGAAGTCCAACTCCCAGTGCAGAAAGCCCTGTTCAGTCGCGATGTCCCGCACGACGCGCATCCAGGGAAAGCGGTCCTCAGGGTTACCCAGGTCCATGCCCATGATACGTGGCAGCTTCTGCTCGAAATCCTGAAGCGCTTCGAGATTCTCGAACTCGCTAAGCAGGTTCGCCTCGGCCACGGAGAACGTTCCCAACATAGCTTCAAGGAAGTCGAGCCAGTCATCGAGTGTCTGCAACGGGATGACCTGGCGGCATCCGGCCTGACGCTCTGCCTCCTTCTCAGCGTTCTGCTGCTTCCTGCGCTCATTCTTGGCAGCGCGTTCTTCCTTCTTGCGTGCGGCTTCCTCGTCCAAGTACAGCTCCTTGTCGAACAAGCCGCCCTTGTCGTCCTCTTGCTGCTGGACGTCGCTTCTGGACGCCTCCGGTGCCGGGCCTTCGTGCTGCCCTGTGGTGCCCAGAAGAGCGCTGAGTCCCTCCACTACGTCGGTGCCGTTCACCGGCGCGGTGTACTCACTGTCCGTACCGTCCAGCAGCCCGGCCTGGTGCGACGGCCAGAACCACAGTGCGCACCAGGCGTCCATGACGTTCTTCAGTCGCCAATACGGGGTGTCGATGGCCTCGAAGAGGTCCCTGTACACCTTCTCCTTCGACAGCCGAGCGCCGCTGCCCTCTGCCGCGCTCTCCGGCTCACGGCGCAGGAAGGCATACTCCTCGTCTCCGACCGGATCGGCTCCCCAGACGTCGATGCTGCGGGCGATCTCCCGCTCCGACAGTTCCATCCGCTTGACAACGAGCTTCCACAGAAACTCCACGCGCCGCCCTGCGTCCCGCAGCCTGGTGTACTGGGAGGCGACTTCGTCACCGGTCTTCCGGTCGATCCTCGGCGTACCAGCCTGGGTGTATTTCCGCTCCGGCTTCTTGAGGATGCCCTTCTTCCACTCCTTCAACTGCTCGACGCCGTCGCCCGCCAACTGTCCCAGCAGCTTCTTCGCGTCACCACTGGCCCCCGTCACCGCCGCCCAGCCCGGAGTCGGCAGCAGGAACTGGTGCACCGCCCCGTCAGGCAGCGGCTGCCACTGCCCGCCCGCCTCGTTGTCCCGGAACGGCAGCGGGGTCGGCGCCTGGGTGTCCTTGGCGTTCAGCCACAGGGCCTTGCCCTTCCCCGGTGCGACGTGCTCCGCCGCGTACACCGCCCGCTTTCCGCCGATCAGCGAGTTGCCCCGCCGCAGATGCAGCCCGAACCACGGTGCCCGCATGCCCGGGTGCATGGTGTTGAGCCACAGCGAGACCTCGGCGAGTTCGACGCCCGTGGAGTTGAGGTCGACGCCGTAGGCGTTGTGCAGCGCGATGTACGCCTTGACCTTCTGCTTCTCCGTCAGGGCCTCGGAGGTCGGGATGGAGACGCCCAACTCGTCCTGTCGCCGCCGCAGATACTCCTCGGCGACCTGGTTGATCGCCTCGTTGAGGAACGCCCCGGAACCGAGCGCCGGCTCACAGATGCGGTACTTCAGCAGCTCGGAAGCCCGGGTCTTGACGGCGTTCCCCGCCTCGTCCTTCTCCTGGTCCAGGCGGTGCTTCAGGGCCAGTTCGACGGTGACCTGAGTCAGCGACTCGGGAGTGTAGTAGGAGGCCGAGGTCTCCCGGTCGCGGCCCGCGAGGCGGTAGACGAAGGTCCCCGCCGGGTACTTCCTCGGTCCGCGCAGGCCCTTCTCCTCGCGGTCCCGCTCGTCGTACTCGACCCAGGTGTTCTCCGGATACTCCTTGAGCCGGTGCGAGGGGACCAGCCAGGAGCCCTTCTCCGGGTCACCGCCCTTGGCAACCTCGCACAGCTCCTCCTCGGCGATGATGCCGGTGTACGACATCAGGCCCTCGTAGACCGCGCCGAGTTGGTTGATGCCGAGGTTGCGGTACGAGATGAAGCCGCCGCGTTCGCCGCGCCGCTTGGCCTTCTTCATGGTGAGCAGGCGCAGCACCTCGTGCAGGGCGCTGTTGCGCAGGCGCAGGTCGAGCCAGGCCGGGCCGTCGGGGCCTTCCTCGTCGGCGCGCGGGTCGCGGGTGCCGAGGCCGATGAGCTTGACCGCCGCCGGTTCGAAGAGTTCGCTGCGCAGGGGCTCGAAGCGCAGGCCGCGGCCCTCGCTGCGCTGCTTGGCCTTCTTCTTGCGGGTCTCCGCGTCGTCGCCGGGCCGCTCGTCCCACGGCTCGGTGCCGTACACCCGGTGGCCGTGGTTGACCTTGTTGAACAGGACGTCGAGGGAGGCGTGCAGGTGGAATCCGTTGCGGGCCCTCTCGTCGGTCAGCTGGGTGTCCCGCTCGACGAGTTCGCGCAGGCGGGCCACCGAGTAGCCGGCTTCGTAGGTGCCGTCGTCGGCCGGGAGGATGCCCAGTTCGGGGCGGGCCTCGGCGTAGAGGAGGAACAGGATGCGGTAGAGGTAGCGCAGCGCCTCGCGGGTGAGCTGGCGGGCGAAGGGGTCGCCGGGGGTTTCGAGGTCGCGTGGTTCGAGGCCGGCCTGCTCCAGGCGGGCCAGGACCTCGTTGGCGATGATCTCGACGGACTTCTGCAGGCCCTGGCGCAGCTCGCCGGAGACGCCGACCGCGTTGTCACGGGACGCCTTGACGAGGACGTCGATGGCGGGGCCCTTGCCGTCCTCGGCCGGGGCGAGCGCGTCGTGGCTGAACAGAGCGGCGATCGTGGCGAGTTCGCCGGTCTGCTTGCGGTCGTTGCGTTCAAGGGCGGCGTCGAGGTTGGCGGCCAGGTAGCGGCCCTCGCCCCACACCTGTCGGTCGGCGAGGACGATCACGCCGCCGCAGAGCAGCAGGACGAAGCGCGGCGCGCTGCCGCCCTCGCCTCCCAGCTCGCTCTGGAACAGCCAGGTGGCGAGCGCGTGGCCCGACTCGTAGGTCTCGCCGCTGCCGACCGTCCGCACCGGGTGGAGCAGACGGCCGTAGGCGTCGGCGTCCAGGGCGGTGTCGTTGCTCGCGGACCAGCCGCAGTCGACGGCGACGATGCCGTCGCCGTGCCAGGCGACCTGGACGGTGTGGTCGCGTCCGGCCCGGTGGACGGTCAGTTCGCGCGGGCCGGACGTGGCGTCGGCCTCCGGGTAACCGAGCGCGGCGAGCACCTTGCGGTGCCAGTCGGCGACGCGTTCGCGCCACTCCTCGTCCTCGTAGGTGTGGAGGCGCTCCTCGTAACCCTCCCTCTCGGGGTACTCGTCGTCCTCGGCGTCCGCCTTGGCCTGTTCGGCGAAGAACCCGCGGTACTTCTCGTCGAGGTAGACAGACCGCAGACCTCGCAGGGCGACGCGCGGCGTGGGGCGCGGATCGTTCTCGTCGGACTCGCGGTCCGCCCAGGTGGCGAAGACGCCCTTCTTCAGGCCGTCGGCGAGCTGCTCGGCGAAGTAGTGCGCGGAGAGGTACTCGCCGCGGTTGGAGAAGGAGTCGAAGTCGGTGCTCATCGGGCGGTCGTCTCTCCGGCGTCGGGCAGGTCGGTCGCGGCGGGTACGGCGGTCGGCGGTACGGGGGTGGCGGCGAGCGGTTCGAGAACGGCGAGGAGCCGCAGCAGCGGGGCGCCGGAGGTCCGCAGGGAGCGGATCAGCGTCCTGCGCCGGTCGGCCGTGAGGTTCACGTCGTTCTTCGCCTTCTGCGAGCGGCGGGCCGCGGCGGTGATGAGCGCGGTCTGCTTCCACTCCGTCACGCGCTTCTCGTACGGCGCGAGGACGGCGTCGATCTGCTGCGCGTACTCGGCCTCGCGGTCGGTCAAGAACCGCCGGGCCTGCTCGACCGCGTCCGGCACCAGCGACTGGAGGTGTGCGAGGTTCACGGGTGCGGCACGGCCCGGCATGGCGGGACCGACCCGGCAGGCGGCCAGGAACGCGTCGTCGACCCGGTGGACGCGGGGGGCGTCGGGCAGGCCGGTGACGGCCATCCACTCGACGACGGTGGGACGCCCGGCCTTGTTCGAGTAGATGCCCTGGAGGAGGTAGACGGGGCCGTCGAGCGCGTCGGGCAGTGCCGGATCGATGTCGGCCGCCTTCTCCTTGTCGGGGTCGAAGGCGAGCACGAACGCCTCGTCGTGGCGGAGTGCCGCGAGCGCCTTGTCGGTGACCCAGTCCAGCACGGGGTGCACGTCGGAGACGTGACTGACGTTGGGCCACTGGCTCTCGGAGTCCTCACGGGCCACCTTCAGGCGCTTGGCGGCGAGGCCCTTGTCGAAGGTGAGGCGGATGCGCGCTTCCTTGTTGGCCGTGGGGAGGATCTGCTGCTCGGTCAAGTACGACTTAGGCAGGGCCTTCAGCCGGTGGAGAAGGTCCGGCGGGGGCTCGAAGGCGATGGTGCCGTCCTTCTCGCGCCGCAGCTTGAGGGCGATGTCCGGGCTGATGGGGTGGCAGACCTGGCGGAGGGCCTCGTCGAAGTAGTCGGCGGTCGCGGCCGTGCCGCCCCCGCCGCCCGTGCCGAACAGACTGGGCACGGTGGCGCGCGGTACGTCGTCCGTCGGCTTCTTCGCCCCGACGTTGCCCAGCAACCGGCCGAGCATGGCCTTGGCGCCGCCGCCCGCCGCCGAGGACTGTTTGATCGACTCCTCGACGGTGCGGCCGGCGATGAGGTCGCGGGTGAGGCGGTCCTCTTCCTCCTTCGCCCGGTAGATGCCGGTGACCGCCTCGGCGGTGCCCTCGATGCGGTGGGCCTCCTCCTCGCGGGCGAGGAGCTTGGCGCCGACCAGGCGGTCGTCCAGCGGCAGGGGTTCGCCGGTCCTGTCGTCGGTGCGCCACTCCACGTCGCCGGTGAGCACCAGGGCCCGGAACTGGGGCCTCTTCTCCTGTCCGTAGCGGTCGATGCGGCCGTTGCGCTGCTCGATGCGGATCAGCGACCAGGGCAGGTCGTAGTGGATCAGCTGGTGGCACTGCTGGTGCAGGTTGACGCCCTCGGAGGCGACGTCACCGGTGAACAGGAGCCGGACAGGTGCGGTGCGCAGACCGAACTCCTCGACGATGCGCTTCTGCTCGTCCTCACCGGTGGCGTCGCCGTGCATGACCTCGACGGCCCCGCCATACGCCTTCCACGGCCGGGACTTCCTCTCGCTCGGCTCCAGCTGCTTCGCCGCGGGGAAGCCGAGCCGGGCCGGAACGGTCTCGGCCAGCCACTTCAGGGTGGGGACGCGCTCGGAGAAGACCACGACCCGGGTGTCCGAGCCGGGGCCGACACCGATCTCCTTCAACGCCTCGACCAGGGCGTCGAGCTTGCACGAGTCGTCGTCGCCGAGGTCGTCCGCGAGGCGGGCCAGGTCGACGATCGCCTTCCGCTCGATCTGGCGCGCGGTCTCCAGCTTGGCCGGGTCCTGGTTCCTGCGGCCCTTCAGGGGCTTGGCGAGGGTCTTGGTCCGGGCGGCGATCGAGTCCTGGAGCGCCCGGTGGGAGGAGAGGAACGCCTTCAGCAGGTTGTAGGCGACCATCGGGTCCGTGCACACGGAGGAGGCCGCCGGGTCGCGCGGGATCCAGCGGGCGGCAAGCTCCTCCAGGACAGCCTGCTCCTTCGAGGTGGCCTTGGCGACCACCGGCCGGGACGGGCCGCGGTCCGCCCAGGCGCCCTTGAGGGAGTCGCGTACCTCGGGGTCGGTCTTGGTGCGCCGGATGTAGAGGTGGCCCAGGTCCTTCACGTCGTAGTCGGAGGTGTCCGCGATCGCCGCCTCATCGAGCATGCCGATCAGCTCGGCGAAGGACTCCCCGTCGCCGTTGTGCGGGGTGGCCGAGGCCAGGACGAGGGCGTCGGTGCGGCGGGCGAGGAGGCGGGCCAGGATGTTGTTCTTCGTGCCCCGGTTGACCAGGTTGTGGGACTCGTCGATGACGACGGCGTCCCAGTCGGTGTTCTCCAGGTGATGGGCGTAGACGTCGCTCTTGAGGGTGTCCACGGAGATGATCGCCCGCTTGAAGTAGGCGAACGGGTTCCGGCCAGCCGGGATGTCCTGCTGGATCCGCTGGATGCCGGTGGAGTCGAGGCGGACGAGCGGGATGGAGAAGCGGGTCCACAGCTCGCGCTGGAACTGCTCCAGGACGTGCGCCGGGGTCACCACAAGAATGCGCTCGCCGCGGCCCCGGCGGATCAGCTCGGCAAGGAGGATGCCGATCTCCAGGGTCTTGCCGAGGCCCACCACGTCCGCGACAAGGATGCGGGGCTGGGGGTTCTCCATGGACAGGGCCAGCTGGGCGGGGCGGAGTTGATGCGTCTGCTGGTCCATGAGGAAGTTGTCGGCCAGCGCGAGCCCGTGCTCGGTCTGCGGCAGGGCAGTCTTGCGGATGACGGCCTCCAGGTAGAGGCGCGCCGTGCGGTGGTTCGGGGAGGAGTCGGGGACCAGGCGGGTCTTGTCCGGGTCGAGCGGCTCGATCTGGTCGAGCCGCTCGTAGAAGACGGCGTCCGTGCCGCGCACCAGGGAGGAGACGCCGGTGACCTCGACCATCCAGCCGTCGTACGTGGTGTCGGCGACCCTCTTCACCAGCCACTGCTCGTCGCGCACCAGGACCTGGGAGCCGGGGGCGAACCGAGGGCGGCGAGAGCCCGGCACCGCACCGGCCGGGGCGTCGGCAGAAGCATCGGCCGCGGCCTGCTCGCGGTCCGCCGCGTCAAGGGTCCCCTGCCCCGTGGCCGCGCCACCGGCCTCCGCCGAACCGTCCACAAACCGCTCCGTCCCCTTGTCGTCCCTGATGTCCCGCATACCGCTCCCACCGTTTCTTTCCAGACACCTCTCGCCCGCCACGGGCCGTGACGCGGCGGCGGTCACCCTGTCGCCGCCTGCCCCGCCTCCCTGGCGCACAACGCGGACGGCACGCCGGTGCCGTCCGCTCGCTCCCTGATTACAAGGCCGGTTGCATCGCGTACCTGGCCCTCAGGTCCTCGGCCACCATCTGCGAGGCCGGCTTCCGGCCGGGCCTGCGGGGAGGCTCGGGCGGTGTCCGGTCCGCGGGGCGGGACGTTGTCCGCTCACCGTCGTCCCGGTTCTTGCCCAGTGGTGCGACGACAGGTACGGCGTCAGGGTTCTGCGCCTCCGCCGGGTCCGGGGGCAGCGGCTGCTCCTCGCCCTTGCCCTCGCTCTCGTCCTCGGCCGGATCGGGGTGGGCTGGACGGTCCAGCGGGCTGTCCTGGCCGTCCTCGTCCACGACCAGGGTGTGCACGTCGGGCGCGTCACCGTACTGAGCGATGATGCGTTCCCACACCGCCGACGACGGACCGGTCCGGCCGTGCACCCCAGCTTTCCCGCCGGACAAGGCGGAGAGGTCGATCAGGGCATGCCGTGCCTCGACCGGTGTCAGGCCGGCGCCCTTCATCAGCGCCACGCACTGGGCGGTGACCTCGGTGAGCGTGGGCCTGTCCTCGGGAGCATGGGCAAGCATCGCGGTGACCAGCGGGGTGAGCGCCGCGGGCAGCCCGGAGAGGTCCGGCGGCTGGGTCTCGTCGGTCACCTTGGCGACGATCGCCGGCCAGCCGTTGCCCTCGTACGGGTAGTGGCCGGTCGCCGCGTACAGCAGGACCGTGCCCAGGCCGTACACGTCGGCCGGGGCCTTCACCCGGGAACGGCCGAGCGCCTGCTCTGGCGGCATGCAGCGCACCGTGCCGACGATCATGCCTTCCTGGGTGAGCGTGTCCTTGCCCGCGTCCATGAACGCGCCGAGCCCGAAGTCGATCAGGATCGGGCCGTACTCGCCGAGCATGACGTTCTGCGGCTTGAGGTCGCGGTGCAGCAGATCGACGGCATGCACCGCCTCTAGGCCCTCGGCGAGCAGCGCGCCAAGGCTGGCGACCAGCGGCACCGGGAGGGTTCCGGCGTGCTCCACCTGCTCTTGGACGGTCCGGCCGGGCACGTATTCGACGGCCATCCACGGCTGGTCGGCGTACGGGTCGGCGTCGAGGAAGCGGGCCACCCTGTTGGTCCCGACGACCGTCCGGGCGATCAGTGCCTCTTTCTCGAAGCGCGCTCTGGTCGCCTGGTCGAGCCTGTCGTTCCTGATCACCTTCACGGCGACGGGGTCACCACCGGGTGAGTAGGCCAGATAGACCTGCCCCATGCCCCCCGCGCCCAGCTCGCGCTCGACCGTGTACCGGCCGATGTGCGTGGGCACCTCACTCATATCTTCCGCGTCACCCTCTCGTGCCAGGCTGTCCAGGCACGTCCCACTTTCACCGAAGGTTCACCCTATCGCTGCGGTTGGAGTGCCGACAGGGGCTGTCATCGCTTGACATGCGAGGAGCGTCGGACCGACGACCGGATCCCGGCCGTGCTCACCGTACGCAGCCCCGTAACCGCCGGCCGAAGGACATCAGCCCCCGCATATCCCCCGGCGGCAGCGGGCCCTCGTCGAAGTGAGCGATCCGATTCCTGATCGCCTGCACTCGCTGGAGGTGATGGAGAATCTGGCCGTGGTCCAGCGACGGACGGCCGAGGCGGCCCAGTTCGCGTCCGTGCCCTGGGCCAGGGCGGGTTTCCTCTGCTGGGCGCCAAAGTGGAGCAAGCTCAGTGCTGAGCGTCTCCAGCAGTAAGGGAAGTAGCAGGTCAACAGGGGTCTCACACTACCCGGCTGTGATTCTCCTCGTACGATGCACTTCACGGGAGAGATCTTGGACTGCTCGCGGAGGGGCTCGCAGCGAATGATGGGCGCGGACGACACTGTCGAGGCATTGGTCGAGGCATTTCGCACCGACCGTCAGCGCTTGCGGAAAGCCCTCACGAGGCTCGCAGACGGCCGGGCGACGCAGCAGGAGCGAGTAGCGCTGCGTCATCCGGAACTGCGGGCGCTGCGCCAGGGAGCACTGGCGTACCTTCAGGCCGAAGCCCGCGGAGCCGAACTCGTTGGGCACCTGGGCAAGAAGAACCAGGACGAGCGCCGCGCGCTCGCGGCCAGGCTCGACTCGCTCCGGAAACTGAGTAATACCCCGCTTCCACATGCGGACGGTGGAGAGCCCAGGCCTTTGAGGCTGCCCCTGGCACATCGCGCCTTCGTCAAAGTGTGCGGCTCGGCTGTCGAGCAGGAACTTGCAGCGATGGGCCAGGAGAAGGGTCTCGGCCTCGCCGCGTTCACGCCGCCGTCCCGGGACCTGTGGCGCTGGGCCGCGGACAACGGTTGGGTAAGGAACTCCCTCCCGCCCCGCGCAAGCCGCCTGCGCACCATTCCGGCGGAAGACTTTCTCCAGGAAGTCCTCCAGGACGCGGACGAACCGCACCTCAGCATGATGCACCCCGCCGTGGTGGAGCGTAGGGCCGCGGCATCCCGCAAGGTGACCGAAGTCCGCGGCTTCGACGTCCAAGAGGCATTTCAGCAGGCCAAGCGACTGCTCCGGGCAAGAGCCGATCGTCATCAGGTCAAGCAGGCCGTGACTGAGCTGCGTCGCGCCGCTGCGGCCCACGCTCGAGCGGAGGAACGCAACGCCGAGGCGCTCGTGCTGTATCAGGACCTCAAAGCGCAGTTCGACGAGTCCGGCACCATGCCGTCGACTGCGTACCAGCAAGCCTGGCACGCTTGCGTGCCCAGGGCCGTCGCCTGGGCCACCAGCCGCGAACCGGGACTGTGGCAGCGCGTCGAAGCAGCTGCGGCCACCCATAGTCTGCGGACCGGACACATAAGCAGGGAATCCTGTCGTCACTGTGTCGGGTCGGTCCTGGCCATCCTGTCGGAGCCAAAGCGGCAGCCAAAGCGGGCTGCCAGATCTGTACCGGTATCGGAAGTCGCCAAAGCCCAGACCGAGCCGTTGCGGACGCTGTCACCCGTACCGGGCGAGCGGCTGGTGGTGACCTCTGGCGCCTACCGGGCAGACGGCGAGGCCGCGGGCGTGGCGTGGGTATGCGACGACGGCCGCAAGGGGAGCAGCCGAATCGATGCCGGCTCTCACGTCGACGCTGAGATCCTGGCCATAGTCGAGGCCGTGACAGCCCTGGCGTCCGAAGGGCCGCTGTTCATCGCAAGCGGCGAGCCACTCGCCGTTCGTGCCGTTGGGCTGGTCCTGAGGTCCAGCCATCTGCCCATGGACAAGCCCTACCGAAAAGTCTCCTCTGTCGCCCGTCAACAGCTGGCCGTCCTCGCCGAGTCAACAGCCGAGATCCGCGTAGCGCACACCGGCTCCCGATGGAAGTCGAAACGAAAGGCAGCCGGCCGTTCCGCGCGGGCCGTCCTCCAGCCCCTGCCCGCGGCTAAAAGCAAGAAGACAGCCACGACTGCCGAGGTCCAAGCCTCAGACCCGACGATACTGCTCGGCGTCGACGCGGACCTCGGACAGCCCTACGGCCTGAACGTCAAGGAGGATCAGATCACCTGGTCCCAACCGGTGACAGCACAGCACCTCGCCGAAGGCTGGGTGCCGATGCCTGGACATGTTGGCGGCGTGTTCGACGACCTGACGCAGTTCGCAGACAAGATCAAGCTGCGTGTCCACCACGACGGCCTTACGTTGAGGACCATCCCCGGGCAGCAGCGAGTCCAATTGCAGACCACCCCGAGAGGCCGACGCCTGTCCAACGTCTCCTGGCCGAGCAACCTCAGCCCCGGGACACTCCTGCACTGTACGTGGCGTCGGGGCAGCTGGGAGCTGAAATTCGCCACCAAGCCGTTGAAGCTCCCGATCAGTGCAGACGGGAACTGGCTCACCCACGAGTACGACCTTCGAGTACTCACCCGAGACGGCCTCGGCGTCACCGCTTTGGACGGCCTGTCCCAGCGGCAGTTGGTGATACGCACACTGCGAGGGCTCGGCTACCTCGACGAACACGGCCGAGCACTCCTGGCCAAGGAAGACCTGGTCCGAAACGTCCTGAACGACGCCATGGCACACCGACAGAAAACGACGGTGCAGAGGGTGGAGGGGGCCATTCAGGACCTTCTCAGCAGCGGTCGAGTGACCGAGGTCCAGGGCAGCCGGAATCGCATCGGACACCTCAGGTATCCACCGCGCGCCGGCGAACCCAAGGTAAACCTGCTGTGCTGGACCCCATCAGCGCCACGGCCGCATCACGACGAGCCAGAGAGCGAAGGAGGACTCCCGGAGCACCTGCTCGGCAGGCACGGTGTTCGGGGGCACCTGAGGAAGATCGACGGTGATGCGTCCCCGGAAGCAGCCGATGCCTTCCGCCGCGACTACGACCTCACCCGTCTCGTCGGCAGCAATGTCCTGCCCGCCGGAACGACCTACGTCCGTCAGCACGAACGAGGCAAGTGAGGGGCACATCCGGATCTTCCCCGAGTTGCTCCGTGAGCTCGCGTCGCCACAGATGACCGCGTACGAGCTGGAGGAGAAACTCGCGAATCTCCACCGCTCCCCGCGCCCCAAGCCCCGGTTCGTCTGGGACCCCGCCGCGTGCGCCGCGCGCTGTGCGGCCTCCCATACCGGGTCCTCCTCGCAGATGGTCTTGAGATAGAACTGCTGACGGGGACTCAGGGCCTGCCAGATCGCGGCGTATTCGGCGGCCATGTCCTTCCTTCCTGCTCCTCAGGGCATCCGTGCTCGGACGCTGTCACAGTCCGATTCCGTCGGTGGCGTTGTCCTCCCAGCACTCGCCCCCGTCGGCGTACTCCCAGAACACCGGGCTCTTCTTCGACCAACCGCCCTGGGCGCGCACCGAGACCCGCGTGATCAAGGTACTGACCGTTACCGAGCTCGGTGTGAACTTCCCCCACGCCGCCCAGACCTCCGCATCGTCCTCCACCGCACCAAACTAAGCCCAGCAAACGTAGCCGCGAGACGGGCTACGTGGTCACCGACCTGACCAGCAGGCAGGCTTCCCCAGAGCGCCTCACAAAGATCGATTGCCTGCACTGGGAAATCGAGAATCGGCTCCATTTCGTCCGCTACACCGCCTTCCGCGAGGACGCCTCCAAAATCTGCATCCGGCGAGGTCCGGAGAACATAGCCACCCTGCGCAGCTTCGCCATCAGCCGGCTCCGCGCGGCAGGCCACACGAACATCGCTGCCACACCAAAGGAGATGGGTTTGCGTCCCTACGAGCGGCCCCTCGCTCTCCTCAGTCTCGGCTGACTTGCACCAAAACCAAGATCATGAGGATTCTGCAATCGCCCTGCCCACCGATTGGTGTCGATGTCCCGCAGTTTCCATTTTCTGGCGCGCTGGAAGCGGGTTCGAAGGCGGACTGGCCAGACAGCCCAAGAGGGACGCCATCCGCCGGGAATCCTGCCCCTCCGGCACAGCTTGGAGAGGAGCTGCGCCGGCAGTTCGCGAGACTGCGCAGCAGTCGAACACGTGGTTGAGTATTTCGCGCATCAGTTCGCGTCAAGAAGTGCGTTGTCAGTGGGGTCCTGTATACCGGTCGGCTATGAGTGTTGCTCAGGAAGCGGCTGCGTGCCCCTCCGGCCGTACGCAGCCGCGATCGGTTGACGACGCCTCCCCAGCTGACCTCGATTCGTCAGTGGGGTTCGGTTGCTGATCGGTCCGGCGGTTCGCCCGTAATGTCCTCTGCCGGTTGAGGGCGGGCCGTCGCGTGACGCCGCGGTTGCGCCGGGTTCCACGGGCCCGGAGACTGCGGGTTGTCCTCCTTCCTGGTCCTTGTGGGGGGCGGGTGCCGGCGGTCAGGTGGCGGCCGGAAGCTGGGTGAGCCTGCTCCAGCTGGTGGTGAACGCCGATGCCCAGGGCCAGGTCCGCTCGATGCGCAGGCAGCGGCGGCGGGCGTGGCGGGCCAGGCGGGCGGGCAGGTGGTAGAGGCGAAAACGCATGGTGTCCGGCTCGGCGTCCGCCAGGTCCTCGCGGTCGTGCAGGGTCAGCAGCCGCAGCCAGGCGTCGAGATCTCCACGCCCTTGAGGGCAAAGCCGGACTTCTCGCCGCCGCGCACGAAGTCGTGGATGGTCGACAGCCGCTGGAGCCCGTCGACGACGCGCATGGCGCCGTCAGCGTCCTCGGCGAAGTAGAAGGCGGGCAGCGGAATCTGGAGCAGCACCGACTCGATCAGGCGTGACTTCTGCCCGAGCTTCCACACCCGGCCTCGCTGGAAGTCGGGCGCGAGCTCCAGCGTCCCGTCGTCGATCATGTCGAGGGCGTTGCGCAGCGAGAACTGCTTGCTGTTGACCCTGATCTGCTCCGGCTTCCAGGGCCGGTCGATCTCGGGCGGCGAGACGTCACTCTCGCTCTCCTCCTCGACATCCAGGCCGCCTTCGACGGAGTACTCCTCCTTGATCTGCGACAGGTCTGTGGTCTCCGGGCTCGTCATGCAAGTGATCGTAACCGGCGGGGCGCGCCCTTGTGAGGGTCCCGCTCAGAAGCGGAAGCCGAAGAGCCCGCCGTCGTCGTACCTGTCGTTGAGCCGCACGCTCAGCAGGTGCGGTGAGGCGTCGAAGCCCAGGTGCTCCGCCTTCTGGAGGTCGTCGGAGTTGAGGGTGGCGATGTACTGCATGCCTTCGCGTTCCGTCACCTCGGCGGCCAGCTCCAGGGCCCTGCGCACCTGGCGGGCGTCGACGCCGTCGAAGAGGTGGCTGTCGTGCACCAGGAAGTCGGGTCCGCGGCCGTGCCGGTGCGCGACCACCGCGGTGGTGAGGTCGAAACAGAAGATCACCATGTTGCCGATGCCGCGGCTGTCGTCGCTGTCCACGTGCGGGACGATCTTCAGACTGCTGGGGCCCGCGTCGAACTCCAGGTAGGCCAGTCTGCCGGGCTCGTAGAGCCGTTGCGCGAACTCGGAGAAGAGCACGGTGGCCTCGTCGGTCTGCCGGGCGCGCTCGTCCAAATCGCTCTTCAGCGCGGTCTGGAGCTGGAGGCGCTTCGCCTTGATCTCCAGTGCGCCGGCCTCCAGTGTCTGTGCGGCCTCGTAGCGGTGCCGCAACGCCTCGACGAACGCCTGTTTCTGCGCGAGGGCCTGCTGCAACGCGGTCAGGGCCTCCAGGGCTCCGCCCTCGTCGAGGGTGTGCAGCACCCTTTCCAGTTCGGTTCCCAGCACCTCCCGCTCGGCCGCCCGCTGCGCGAGCCGCGCCTCGATCGTCTGAATCTCCTCCGCGAGATAACGCCTGCGGTTGCGGACGATCGACTCGTGAAAGCCCTTGACGTCGGTGAACCGGCGCTTGACCTGGTCTCCGAGAAGGATCCCCAGCTCGCGGTAGACCGGTTCGAGGTAGCGCACATCGTGGTCGGTCGCCTCCGTCACAGCGGCCTTGAGGTCGGACAGGTTGCGGCGGTCGACGGCGTCCTGGGCGTTGGACGAACGGATGCCGCGGTCGATGTCGTCGGCCCGGTGCTTGAGCTCCTCGTACTGCGGTACGACGCGGAAGGCCTTGACCTGTTCCTCTAGGCGCCGCACCTCCTCCTCGGCGATGGTGATCTGCCCCCGCAGCTCGGACGTGCTGCCGACGATCCGCCCCCACACCGGGTCGTTGACGGCCTGCCGCAGCTGACGCCGGGTCGCCTCACGCGCCGAGATTTCGCGGTACCCGGCGGCCAGCTTCCAGTCCAGCCCCAGGAGATACGCGAGGTTGGCCGCGGCGTCCGCCTCCGGCTGCTGGCCGTTGGTACGGGTCGGCGTGTTGAAGGCGTGGCTGGAGACGCGCCGGATCAGGAAGGACAGCATTGTGCGGCCGCTGAGCCCCTTGTGCTCACCCCGCAGGCCGAACAGCTTCTCCTCGATGAGTCTCGTCCACTCGACAGTGGCGATCTCGACCGGCCCGCCGACGGAGAAGATGGCGTCGGTGTCCGGCTCGGGCCGTTGGTCCAGCAGCACGGTCTCGGGCCGCACCCCGCGCCGCCGCACGGTGAGACGGCCGCCCTCGGCCCCGGGCCAGTCGAGCTCCAGGCCTAAGAAAATGTCCCGCAACTGCTTGCGAGCGGCCACATGTTTCTTGTCGGCCCGTGCGCCGAGCAGGAAGTGCAGCAGCTCCACCATGCTGGACTTGCCGGTGCCGTTGCGGCTGTCCTTGTCGCTGGAATCCGCAGCGGTCTCGGCGACGAGAAGGTTAAGGCCGGAGCCGAAGTCGAGGCTGCGGAACCGCGGGTCGTCGGCGGTCAGTCGGCGCAGCATCAGGGCCTCCGGGGCATCAACAGATCGTCACGGAGTTCAACAGCGCCGAGGGCGTGCAGGACATCCAGTGCGAGCACAAACCATCCGAAGGAGACCGGAGAGCGGTGGCCGAGGGCGAGACGGCGGTCCTTGAGCCGCGCCCAGGCCTGACTGACGGTGAGCGGGCCGTCAAGCTCCTGGAGGATCTGAGCGCCCACGGTGAGCAGCGCCCGATCGGGGCTGATGCCCTTGGTCGGGGTGAGCATGTCAGTGCGCTCCCGATATCTGCAGCGCGTCGTCGGACGTCCATCCGTCCGGCGGGTTCTCGAAAACATGACAGCGCTCGAAGAAGTAGGCAAGCACCACCCAGCCGGCCTTGAGCTGCGCCAGATGCTGGAGGCGGTTTCCGTGGATGTAGAGCTGGAGGTCCAGCAGCACGTCGGCGGGGTCGGTATGCCTCGCCCGCGAGGCCCGGTACTCCCCGGTGAAACCCGCGGCTACCTCGTCCTCCTCGAACGGATCGTTGAGACCCGCGTAGTAATCCGCGACCAGCCAGGTCTGCCGCAATCCGGTGACGAGTTCGTCCTTCTCGTCACCGGTCACCCTGTTGAAGTCGATCTTCTGCTCGTTGACCGGGTCCAGGGCCATCAGCGGGTTGGCGGACCGGCGGCGCTCCTTGAGGCTGTCGAGCAGCCGGGCGACCTCGGCCTCCATGCTGATCCCGAAGACCTGCGCCTCGATCGGTATGTCACAGCCGAGCAGATCCTCCACTATTTCCCGGGGGTGCGGTAACAACTCCGTCCATAGCTTCCTCGGGCCGATCTGCTCGAACCCGATGCCGGGGTGGTCGTTGCGCGCCTCGGCCAGGCAGGTGGCCAGCTCGGGGTGCACACCGTGAGGGTCGTTGTGGACGAAGACGAATGTACGGAATTGATCGGGGCGCTGACGGAGCGCCGACTCCAGGTCCTTGCGGAACTTCTTGCGGATCTCGGCGGCTTTGAAGGAGCCAGGCGCGTAGCAGGCGTACAGCTTCTCCGCGTGCAGGCTCAGTCCGTCGGAGCCTTGGTCGCCGAGTTGACCGTAGGTGCGGACGTCGACGAAGTCCGGATGGCTGACGCACATCAGGTTGTGGAAGAACGTCTCGAAGGACTCGCCGTGCAGGTCAGCCAGCTTTTCCCGAAACTTTAATTTGGCGTACGCCCGCTGCGCACCGCTGTCCATGGTCCCCACCCCTCGTGCACTGCCTCGGCCGCCGTACGGGCCGCCCCTACTGACGACGCTGCCCGCACCCTCCCCGGCCGGGCCGCGTCCCCTTCCTACCCACGCCGCACTACGATCAGAGGCCCTCCAAACGCACGCCGCCCTCCGTGCGCCACACGTGCAGCCCGTTCTGCTGGTTGCCGGCGATGACCGTGGCTGCCCGGGACGGTGTGCCCAAGACCCGCAGACCTTCGACCCTCAGGTTTCCGTTGCCCAGGACCTCGGCCCGGTACTCCCGTTGGAGGTTGCGGCGGTTCCACACCAACCGCTGACCGGCCTTCAGGCGGCCGTCCTCGAGGAAGTCGGCGAGTCCGTGCTGCGGAAACCCCGCCTCGCCCTGGTCGTCGGTCTCCTGGTCGGCAGGCGTGCTGCTCGAGGCCGGAAGGTCGAGCTTGAGGAGCCTACGTAGAACCGAGTTGGGTGTGTCCACGAGCGGCTCGGCGAGCGCCTGGAGCGCCGCGAACACCTCGTCGTCGACCCGGATCGTACGGGTCACGCCGCACCCCCTGTCAGCACCTGCGACATTGTGACAGTCGACAGCGTAAAGGCAAGTGCGGTGCGCGGCATTGAGGTTGACGGATTCAAGCCGGAGTGAGATCGAGCCCCGCCCAGACGGTTTTGACCACGGGATCGTCGGCCGCCCAGCCCCAGTCGACCGCTAGGGCCTCCACGAGCAGCAGGCCCCGTCCGCCCTCCGCCTCGGGAGGTGGGGCACTCACGGTGCCGGGACGCGGCGGGAGCCGGTCGGGGCGGGTGTCGGACACGGCGATGCGGAGCCGGCCGGATGCGGGCACGAGCCCCAGGGTGAGGCGGAAGTCCCGGCCCGAGGTGCGGCCATGGGCGATCGCGTTGGCGGCGAGTTCCGCTGCGAAGGCACCCGCGTCCTCGATGACGGGTGCGGTGTGGGGAACGCCCCAGCCGAGGAGCTGGCTCACGACAAGGCGGCGGGCGAAGCGTGCGCCGCGTGTGGTGGGCCTGAGGAGCACGGTGAACGGGCGGACGGGGGTGGGGGTTTCTGCATTCACAGGCGTGTCGACGGTCACGGAATTCGGCTCTGGCGCTGATCTTGTGACGCTGTCGGTGTCAGTGGCGTCTGTGATCGTGACTCGCGTGTTCTTCGCGGAGTTTCGAGGTGTTGTTCCCTCATCTGGCCGATGTCGTGGTGGAGTTGGTTGAGCAGGCTGCGGCCGGGGTGGTCACGATGCATGCGCGGGCGCGCTCGGCGGGTGCGGACTGTCCGCATTGCGGTAGTGCGTCGGACCGGGTGCACGGCCGATACCTGCGACGGCTCGCGGATGCCGCGGTCGGTGGCGCCGGCGTGGTGATCGAGCTGCTGGTGCGTCGGTTCAAGTGTCCGAACCACGCGTGCCGGGCGGTGACGTTCGCCGAGCAGATCGCGGGGCTGACGAGCCCGCATGCCCGCTACACGCCGCTGGTTCGCGAGCAGCTGACCTCGATCGCTCTCGCGCTGGCCGGCCGCGCGGGAGCCCGCCTGGCCGGGGTGCTGGGCCTGCGCGTTGCCAAGGACACCCTGTTACGTCTGATCCGCGCTATGCCGGAAGCACCCATCGGAAAGATCCGCGTGCTCGGGGTCGACGATTTCGCCCTACGGAAGGGCGACTCGTACGCCACCATCCTGGTGGACCTGGAGACACGGCGACCGGTAGACGTGCTACCCGGCCGGCATGCCGAACCGCTGGCCGCATGGCTGAAGGGCCATCCGGAAGTAGAGATCATTTGCCGGGACCGGGCCGGAGCTTATGCCGAAGGCGCCCGCACCGGCGCCCCTCAAGCCGTCCAAGTCGCCGACGCGTGGCATCTATGGCACAACCTCGGCGAGGCCGTCGAAAAGACTGTCTCCGCCCACCACGCCTGCGTCCGGACCGCGTTCGAGAACACCGTACCGGCCGCCCCGCCGACCAGCGACGACATGTGGCTGACGCCACCGGCACCGGCACCGGCTGCCGCGATGCTCGACGTCTGCGGACGAGAACGCCGACTGGTGACCCGGACCAGGGAACGCTACACCGCCGTGCGACAGCTCCTCGACGACGGCAGCACGCTGGAGGAGATCTGCCGGACACTGCAGCTGGACCGGTCCACCGTGCGTCGCTTCGGCCGCGCTACCAGCATCGAAGAACTGCTGGTCAAAGCGACGAACCGCTCCACCATCCTGGACGAGTACAAGCCCTACCTCCACCAGCGGTGGAACGAGGGCTGCCACAACAGTGCCCAGCTCCACCAGGAGATCGCCGACTTGGGCTTCGCCGGAAGCATCCAGACCGTCCGCCGCTACCTCCGCCCGTTCAAGGCCACCACCGCCGCGCCACCTGCGCGTCGCCCGGCTCCACGGCCCCGCCGCATCGTCCGCTGGATCATGACCGACCCCGGAAACCTGACAGCCGATGATGCCACCGATCTCAAGGAGATCCGGACCAGATGCCCCGAACTCGACGCCGTCACCCACCACGTCCGTGACTTCGCCACCATGATGCGCGACCTGCGGGGCGACCAGCTGCCCGCTTGGATGGAGCGCGCCCTCGCCGACGACCTGCCCGCCCTGCACTCCCTGATCAACGGACTGAGCCGCGACATCGACGCCGTCACTGCTGGGCTCTCCACGCCCTGGAGCTCCGGCCAGGTCGAAGGGCAGGTCACAAGAACGAAACTACTCAAGAGGCAAGGATTTGGACGAGCCAATCTCGACCTCCTCCGCAAGCGCGTACTCCTCACGCCCTGACCCGCTTGCGTCACAAGATCAGCGCCAGAGCCCGGAATTCCCCACCCTGAACGTCACGTAATGGGCCACCGGGAGGACGGCGTCGTGACCGCCGTGGACATGGGGACGGTGACCGTGCGTCGGCATCCCCAGGGGCCCAGGGGTTCCCGGGCCGCCCGATAGCCAGACCGTCGTTCAGGCTGGTCAGGGGTGTCCAGGGTGGCCGCAAGGCCAGCGCGGAGCGCCGCCGAAGGCGCCCTTGACTGACCGGACCAGCCGCACACTCAGCAGTCGGGCGGCCCGTCACGGCCTCAGCCCAGATGGGGAATTACGTGAAGCTGATCACGAAGATCGTGGGGAATTACATGACCGCTGACAGGGCGACCGTCTCGTCACTATGCATAACTGAACAGGGCGTACCGGGCCCGCTGTACGGGTCGCGTACGGGCTTGTACGGGTCCGTCACGTGTCCTAGGACGGGCGGGCCGGGTTAGTAGGGGCAACTCGCGGATGTGGGGACGGTGGCGTCAATGGCAGCCCGCCAGCAGAAGAAGCCATGCAGCAACAACGACAAGCCAGCGATCTGGGCCGGTTACGGCAAACTGGTCAGGCTCTTCCGGGAGACAAGGCAGGGCTCACGCAGCAGGCACTGGCCGATGCTATGCAGTACTCGTACGAGCAGGTCGCGTCCATCGAACAGGGCCGCCGCCTGCTCGGCGGCCAGCCTCCGCAGCCGGCGCAGCTCTTCGCGCTCGGCCGTCGTCAGCTCTCCCGGCGCCCCCTGCCCACGGTCGATCGTGTCCTGCTTGACCCAGTTCCGCAGTCCCTCCGCGCTGACCCCGATCTCCCGGGCCACCTCGGTGACGGTCTTCCCAGAGGAGCGCACGAGCGCGACCGCGTCCCGTTTGAACTCCTCCGTGTACCGCCTGCTGCGGTTGCTCTTACTTCCCACCTGGCACTACTTCCTCTGGAACCTCACGTCCCAGTCTCCAGGTGTCCACGATCAAGGGGAAGGTTCAGAGCGCATCGCAGGAGAGCTTTGACCACCGCATACTCAGGCACCGCTACACAACTGTGCTGGCGGAAGAGCAGCTACAGCGGGTCCGACGGCGGAGACTGCGTCGAGGTCACTACTGCCTCCGCGACCGTGCACGTCCGGGACTCGAAGAACCGCGCCTTGCCCTCGATCAGCGTGGGTGCGGAACAGTGGGCCGCGTTCCTCGGATCGCGGCTGATCGATAGGAGGGGGTAGGGGCAAACGTCACCCCTTCCCGCTGCGCTCCTGCGCCCAGGTGATGTGACGGATCAGCGCGTCGGCGTAGTACTGGGCCGGCCTGCTGTCCGGTGCCCCGTTCACACGACCTGATTGGCTGCCGCCCACTCTCACCTTGCGCTCCCACTCCTCCGCCTGCGCGACGATTCGGCGCAGACCTCGTCCCTTCGCCCCCTCGACCTCAGGAAGGACCTGCTTCGCGTGAATCAGGAGCGCGCGGACGTGGGCGACCGTGGCCGTGCCGGTGGCCTTGCGAACTTTCGCGGCCACCGCTGGGAAGGGCAGCCGGGGAGGTACCTCGCGCGGCGATGATCCGTAGCGCGCGAAGGCGCGGATCCTCTCCTGAGCGCACCAACGCCTGAGCGCCTCGCCGTGCTCGGCCCGGCCGAGACCGAGTTCCTCCAGGACCTCGGGGAGATACGGCAATGGTCCGCCGCCTGGCTGCCGGACAAGGACCGACAGGTACGGGTGTCCTCTGCCCGGCATCAGGTCGGCCTTCACCAGCAGCTCGATGCGGTCGGCGGTGGCGAGTCGGTCAAGGTCGAGCCCGGCCGCACGAGCCAGTCTCTGCCAGGTGGTCGTGGCGCTACGGCCCGCGTCCAGTAAAAGCGCTTCGCGGACCCGGGTCGCCGCATCTCGAAGCTCGGCCGCCACGACAAGCGGCGCTGCGGTGACTGGTTCCGGGTCCGGCACAGTGGGTTGCGGCGCCGGTACAACAGGCGCCTCGGACGGTTTGGGCACCTCCACCACCACCGCAGTTGCAGGCGACCACAGCCCTGTTCGCTGGGCCTCGTGCGCGTCGAGACGTATGAACTTGTCGCCTTGGAGCGCCCATTGGGCATCCGTGGTCGTGTCCGGCTCCGTGACGAGCAGGCGTACCGGACCGGTGAAGCGGAAGACGTTGCCGGGTGCGGGAGGCGGTACGTCGTCGGGCAGTGAGAGCAAGGCCTTGACGGTGCGGCTCTCGGACGGCTTCACGTCGGCGAGGATGCAGTAACGGCCGTCTTGGGAGAGGTGGTCCGGGGCGTCGGTTACCGGCTCCTGCGACGACACGGCGAACGTCGGCCCGCCGACGACGAGGAAGCCCGCCGGCTTGGGCTTGGGGCGGCTGAGCCGGACGGTCTCGACCGCAGGAGTCAGCAGACCGCCGGGAGTAAGGGTGCACTCCTCCAGCGGGGTCCAGTCGATGCGGCGGTCCGTGCCTTCCACTCCGATGTGGACTCGCCGCTGGGCGCCGTCGGTCTCGCAGCGCACCCGCAGGCAGTAGCCGTGACGGCCCAGCATCTCGCGGGTGAGGGGGCCATCGTGGTGGAAGACCCAGTCGACGGTGTCGACGTCCTCACCGAGTTCGTCGTCGGCCTTCTGCCAGGCCGGGAAGTCGAGTCCACGGGAGAGGTGGAAGCGGATGCGCTGGCGGGTGCCGGGGACGTGGATGTCCAGGGCGTCGCCGGGACCGCCGCCGAGGTTGCGGAGCTGGGCGCGGCCTGGCAGCTGTTGCTTGTCGAGCCAATGGGTGACGCCCTGCTTGATGAAGAGGTGGTCGGCGCTGTCCTCGCCGTTGTGGGTACGGAGGCAGACAAGGCGGGAGCCATCGGGGTCGGGGTGGTGGGCGAAGTGACAGACACGGCCGTCACGGCAGAGGCGGTCGGAGAGTTGGCGCCCGCAGCCGCCGAGCTGGATGCCGCACCAGTAGCGGTACCGGGGGTGCCGGCGACGGTGGACGGCGAGGTCGTCGGGGTCCATGGGGAGGATGATCGGCTGCTCGGAGTTCTTGTGGCCGATCACGGCGGTCTGAACGAGCCGCGTGTCCTGCGAGAACGAGACCATGGGCGGTGGCTCCCGATCCAACTACGGGTGGGTTTTGTTGTGATGGCACCGCTTATCGAGCGGTGCCATCACAAGTGTGCGTCAGGATGACTCAGAACAGAGCGTTGTCCGGCGGGAAGAGCCCGTCGTCATCGAACCCCTTGCCAGTCAGTTGCTCGGCCTTCTTCCGCCGCGCCTCGGCGGAGGGAGGTGGCATGTCCGGGTGCTTCTTCGGCTTCTTGTGCAGCCTGAGGTAAACCTCGTCAGCGTACGCCTGGTGGTTCAACTCACGTGGGGCCAGACATACTTGACGGCGACCCTCCGGTCCAGCCATGTGTCGTAGCCGCTCCAGAGCTCTCCCATCCCGCCTTCGCCAAGCTTCTTCGCCAGCTCGTACCGCTCTGCGCTTCCCACCGGTACTCCGCGCCCTTCTCCACTGTCATCCGCCTGCGGAGATCCTGCCATCCAACGGGTAGGGACCGGACGGGATCAGGAAAGGCTTGCGGGCGCCCTCCGGCCGGTCCGGGCCGCCCGCGGCTCCCTCACGGTCCGGGCCGGGCAGATGGGGCAGCAGCAGCCGGTAGCCCTCCGCCGCGTCCACGGGGCGTTCACCGCGGTCCTTGGCGAGAAGCCGGCCGACCAGTACCTGGAGCGAGGAGGGAGCGGCGACACCGCAGTCGGCCAGCGTGGGCGGCGGCTCGTGCAGATGCCTGCCCGCGAGGAGGACCGGCGGTTCCGGTGGGAACGGCGGGGCGCCGGTGAGCATGTGGTGTAGCAGGCAGCCGAGCGCGTACAGATCGCTGCGTCCGTCCAGGTCACTTTCGCCGCGGAGGAGTTCGGGAGAGGCACAGAGCAGGTTTCCGACGCCTTCGCCGGTGGCGGTGAGACGGGCGAGGACATCGCCCATGAGTTTCACCAGGCCGAAGTCGAGGATCTTCACCTGCCCGTCCTTGCGGACCATGATGTTGTCCGGTTTCAGGTCCCGGTGCACCAGTCCGGCGCGGTGGGCGACCGCCTGTCCGCCGCACAACTGCGCGGCGACCGCCACGGCCTCCTGCGTGCCGAACGGCTCCCCCCTTCGGCGAGCAGGTCGGCGTGTGTGGCCCCGTCCACCACCTGCATGACCATCCACAGAGTGCCGTCCTCGTCGACTCCCAGATCGTGCACGGTCGTGATGGCCGGATGGTCGAGCCGGGCTGCAGCTCGTGCCTCCCACTCGAACCGTGCCCTGCGCTCGGCGCGGCTCGAGGCACTGCGCTCGGGCAGCGCGCACGCGATGGCGCTGCACCTCTGGGTGCTCCACAGGCCCGCGGGGGACGGCAGGACGCCATCTGACCATCTGCTGCTGTCGACACGGCTCGGGAGGAGGCGTACGGCAGTGGCAGGACGGGCATCGCCTGGGACGCTCTGCGGACCTCGGTGCTCACGGCGATCCGTTCCCACGAGGCGGAATCCTTGGGCGAGTTGCCCGCCGGCAGCACCTCCGTGCCGGCCATGACACTGCTCGACGACCAGGTGGATCTGACCCCAGCACGCCACGTCCCGGCCCCGGCCGCCGAGGCCGGTCTACGACTGCGACGCTCCTGGGGCAGATTCGGAGGCCTGCTCCAACAGGTACAGGACCTGAGCGGGACGCTCTCCGCGTCGGAACTCACGGTCGGTGAGCCATCCGGCATGCCGTTCGCCTCGGTGGAGGAGCTGGAACGCGCCGGTGCTCTGTCCCTGCGCGCCGGGCGAAGCCCCGAAGCACTGCCGCTGCGGCGGGACGCGGTAGCGGACGGGGGCGTACGCCTGTTAACGGTGGCCGATGTGACGTCGCGGCACTCGTCCGGTGCGTGGTTGCCGGCGGACGCGGCGACAGCGGCCGAGGCCGCGCGGACCCTGACCGTCACACGCCCCGGAGAGATCGTGGTCGTCGGTGCGACACGTGCCTTCGCCGCCTGGGTCGACACGGACGCCCCCACCGCGCTGGGCCCGCAGCTCTACGCCGTCCGCACCGACCCGACTCTCCTCGATCCGTGGTTTCTCGCCAGCTGCCTGAACTCTCCCGCCAACGCCCGCCAGGCCAGCAGTCACGCCTCCACCGTCTCCCGCATCGACGTGCGCCGTCTCCAGGTTCCGCGTCTGCCGCTCGACGAGCAAAAGCGTTACGGCGAGGCGTTACGGCTGCTCAACGCGTTCGACACCGCCCTGGGGGAAGCGGAAGCCGTCGGCCGGGGGCTGGTCCATGCCATCGGTGACGCTCTGAGCGCGGCCTCACTAGCTCCGGGCAGCTGACCCGGGCCGTCTTCCTGGCGCCGTAAGCCCTTCGCCTCACAACGGGTCCAGCTTCGCCAAGATCGTGTTCACTTCGGCGCCGTGACCTAGCTCGTGGAGTTCTACGGCGACTTCACGGCAGCGTTCGAGTACGGCATCCGACGGATCGACCAGTCCGGCCACCTCTTCGACCACCGCGGCCCAACGCGCAAACGCCTCCTCGGCGGCACCGAACGGAATCCTGCACTCGGCGGCTCCGAGCCGGGCCCGGAGCATGATGCCGCGCAGGAACGGAGCCGAACTGCGCTCCAGAACCCTTGCGAGACCGACAAGGAGTTGGGCGGCGTTGCGGTAGTCGCCGGCGACACGGGCAGCGTCGGCGCACAGGAGCTGCACGTCGGCGACCAGTTCCGTACGGGGCCCGAACTGGCTGCGCGCGGCGTCGAGCGTGCCCGCGACTAGAGCTCGCAGCAAGTGCGCGATGAGAGCAATGCGGCCGACCATAGCCCCGAGGCAAGCGTCATCCGAGCGTCAAGAAGCTCCGAACGAGACCCTTAAAGCGTCAGCCATGGGAGCGTCTCCCCCATGAATTCGCAGGTCAGGAAGCCTGCAAAGGTCGGTCCGTCTGCTTAACCCGCTGTACGGACGAAAACAGGTCGAGCGGCCCACCCGAGCCGCAAAGCGCAGGTCAGACAGCCTTCCGAGCAGGCTCCAAAATCGCCACGCACTCCACGTGCGACGTCATCGGAAACATGTCTCATGAAGCAGGGTTGGAAGAAATCGCAGGTCAGGCGGCATCTCTTGGCCCTTCTGGCCATCTCCTGGGACCCCGGAGCGTCAAACGAGCGTCACGGGTCACGTCCGCCGGAGTGGTGTATCGACGGCCGCTCGGCGATCTCGCCCACCTCGGGCCGACCGCCACGGAGGTGGTGGTCGAGGTGGGCGGGTTGGGGGGCTCGGTGAGGTGCTGGGTGCCGCCCGGGGAGGTGCAGGCGTGCACCCCGGAGGTGAGCAGAACACACGCCTTGGCCGTTGAGGGGCTTGGCGCTGCGACCATCGCGCTGAACGTGTCGGTGTCGTAGTGGACCTTGTTCTGGTATGTCCGACCCCCCTCGCCGACGACCCGGGCGATGTCGCCGGGATGTCCCCAGCTGATACGGGACCAGGCAGCCTTGCAGGCATCGCTGTAGCGCAGCTCCACGTAGACCCCGGCGACCTTGTACAGGGCAGCAGTCCACGCGTCGCCGCCACAGCCGGTTTGTCCGGGGTTTTTTCCGGCACAGCTGTCCGCGAAGCAGTTCACGTCGAGTTGCCTGGTCGGTGCGTCCTTGCCCACGGTGCCGTCCCGGTCGGCGTGCGCGCCCGAATGCCGGCCGAAAGCACCGTACAGCGAGACGGACAGGCCAACGACGGCGGCCAGGGCGACCACCGTCCGGATCAGCTGCCGCCGGCCGAACCGACGGCTCACGGACGGCGGCTCCTCGGCCTGCGCGGCGGGAGCGCGCTCCGTTACGAGAGCGGATTCTTCGAACGGCCGGTCGTGGCCGTCGTCGGCATCGCGGGCCCCGTCCGTGTCACTGGTTCTGTGGTCGTGCCAAGCGGTGTTCGCCAGTTCCCACAGCGCCACGAGCCGGGCGGGATCGGCGTCGGCCAGCTTTCCGAGGGAGGTCACCGCGTGGTGCGGTGGCAGTGCCTTGCCGTTGAGATAGCGTTCCCAGGAGGACTTGCTGTACGGAGTGCGGCCGCCGAGGACGGCCAGACTCAACCCGGCGCGGTCCTTCAAGTTCCGCATTTCGGCGACCAGATGCCGGACGTCCGAGGCGAGGCCGCCGGGTAACGGCTTCCAGTCAGTCACGTACGCCCTCCGGGCCCAGTGCTCTCTGGGATCATCGCTTTCTTCCCTACCGTATCTACGCGGGCGATCGCGGAACCGCTGGTTTCGCCAAACTGGACCCGCGAAAAGCGCAGTTGACATCACGACGGTGAGACGGTGCCATGGGCGAAGGGACGACAGCGCGCGCCGCGCTGTGCGTACTGATTCTGGCGGTGGTGTGTGCGGGGTCCGGAGCCCCGCGGAACCACCAGTCCCGCGACCGGCGTAACGGCGTGCTCGTCGCCGACGGGCTGGGAGCCGCACAGCAGTTGGCGGTCGGCCGCAGTCGGCGCAGCGACCTGATCGGCCTGTGGCAGAGCGTGCTGTGGACCGACGGATACTCGGCACGCTCCGAGGTCACCTGCACGTACGACGAGGCGACGGCCGAGGCTACCCGCGTCTGGCAGAGCAACCACCACCTGTCCGCGGACGGGATCGTCGGGCCGGCCACCTGGGGCGCCGCAGCGGAGCGTATAGTCCCCGTCGGCCAGTGGATGGTCTACCAGGGCGAACGCTACGGCCTCCCGTTGCGCCAGGCCCCGGACGGCGTCTACGAGGTCTATGACGCCGGGCGGTTCCATCCGCTGCGCACGAACGCCGTCACCCTCACGCGCTGCCGCTGACGGCGTCGATCCAGCTGTCGTATTGTGCGACGCCGAGTTGTCGGCCACGGACGACGACCGTGGCACGTGCCGCGTCCGGCCCGCTCGCCACCATCGCCGTGTACGCCCCGCCGCCGGTGGCCGTCTGCTGGTCGCCGCCCGTCGTGGCGATCCGCAACCCGGCCGTCGCCGCCGCGGTGTCGACCTCCGCCCAGCTCGCCCGGCAGGCGGGACTGTACTGAAGCGTCAGGACACGGCCGTACGCGCGCAGCCGGTGGACGACGACACGGTCGCGGTCGCACCTTTCGCGGTAGGGGTCCAGGCCCCGGCAGCCGGCCGCCCGGCACCCGGCGGCCGCCCCGTCCGCCGCGCTGTGCAAGGGCCACGGCCAGGCCGGCGCTCCGGATGGAGCGCCGGCCGGCAGGCGGTCGTCCTCCGTCCCGCTGGTCCAGCTGTCCCATGGCCGGGCGAGCAGCACGGCGGCCAGCAGCGAGCAGGCAGCGACAGCGGCCAGTACGCCCGCGTACGGCACTCGAAAGCCGCGCGAGGACAACCGTTCCTCAGCCGGTAAGGGGCCTGTGGGCACGGTGTCCGGGGGATCCGGGTCCCGTACGTCACCTGCCGGACGCAGCGGTGCGGGTGACGGATCATTGTCGTCGGCCGGGCGCTCCCCCGTCCATGCGTGGGCCGCCGATTCCCACAGCACACGCAGGAACTCGGCATCGACCTGCGCCAGCCGTCCCAGCTCGGCGACCGCCGTCCAAGGGGGCATCATGCTGCTCTTCCGCGGGAGACTCACCAGTTCTAACTGATGCTCCCTGTTGGGGAGTTACACGAGGACTCACCGCACAGACCCTGCCTCGAACTTGGGTGAGCGCACGACCGTGCTGCGGTCCCCTGCGGGACGCTCACGCCGAACGGGCCCGGCCTCCTGCTGCATTTTCCGTGCTCTCCGCCGCCGCGACAGCATGCCTTAGCGTGTGCGGCATGAGGATGCTGATCATTGGTGGCAGCGGGTTCTTAGGGACGGAGCTGCTGCGCCAAGCGCAAGTACGGGGCTGGGAGGCGGATGCTACGTTCCACTCCCGCCCCAGTGCCGCGCAGGCCGGCGCCTGGCACCAGCTTGACGTCCGTGATCCCGCACAGGTGGAAGCGCTCCTGGCTACGGTGGCACCTCGCGCGGTGATCAACGTGACAAGCGGCGGTGCGGACTGGGCGATCACTGCGGACGGCTCCATCCACATCGCCATGGCCACCGCGAAGCTCGGAATCCGCCTGGTACACGTCTCCTCTGATGCCGTGTTCTCGGGCATCGGCAAGGCCCGTTACGACGAGACCTGCACCCCAGACCCGATCACCCCGTACGGGGCCGCGAAGGCCGCCGCTGAGACCGCTGTGCGACTGCTGTGCCCGGACGGCATTGTCGTCCGCACCTCCCTGATCATCGGCGACGGAGGATCCCACCACGAACGGGTGGTGCACGAGCTGGCTGCCAACGAGCGAGAGGGAGCCCTGTTCACGGACGACATTCGCTGCCCCGTCCACGTCGCCGATCTTGCGGCCGGTTTGTGGAAGCTCGCGGCCTCGAACGAGGCAGGCGTCTTCCACCTCGCCGGCACCGACGCCCTCAGCCGCTACTCGCTGGGCGTGCTCATCGCCCGCCGCGACGGCATCGCACCTTCCTTGCTGCCCGCGGGCCGTCGGGCGGACACCCGGCTACCGGGGGCACTGGACGTACGCCTCGACAGCCGCGCCGCGCAATACCGGCTGGGCATCAGGCTCCGCGGCGCCAGGGAGTTCCTCCATACGAGGTAACACCCGCTGGCCGACCCCAGCCAGTCCGGCGTCACCTGCCTTCACCCCCGTCCGGCGCAGACAGGACCTCCGTCATGCCGCTCTTCGTCATCCGGAACAATTTCAGGCCGGACACCTTCCCTCCTCGATTCGAAGATCGAGAACGTCGGAGAGGGGCGGGATTGTTTCCGTGACGGCGTCAAGAGGAGTGCGGGTCAGGTGACGGGTTGAGGCGGGCCGTCGGGGCCCGCCGGTATCCTGCTACCGCTTCTGGCGCCAACTTCCAACCGTCACACGACAGCTCGCAACTGTTCGTCCAAGATCGTCGCCGCCTTGGTGATGCTCCCGGGCATGAGGTGCCTGTACGTGCGGTAGGTGACCTGGATCGACGTGTGCCCCATCCATTCCGCCACGTCTGTGATGGGGATGCCGTTGCCCAGCGCGTTGGACGCGAAGAAGTGCCTGAAGCTGTACATTCCGACGCCTTCCGCCGGCGGGAGGGCCGTGAACAGCTTCAACACCCGGTAACGCTCGTTCGGTTCGCTGAAGGGCCCCTTCGGCCCCCTCAAGAGGTACCCGTCCTCCGTTGTCCCGTGCTCTTTCGCGAATCGTTCGATGGCGTCCTTGACCGTGCGCGGCAGGGGCACCTCTCGGAATTCGCCTTCCTTGCGGTGCTTGAGCTTCGCCAGCTGGTGCGTGCTGGAGTGCACCTGCTCGGTCACCCGGTACACGTCGTCCGCGACGATGTTGTTCACGTTCACCGCACGTGCCTCGCCGTTGCGGAGTCCGCAGCCGACCATCAGGACTATCTCCAGCGCCAGCTTGTAGTCGGCCACCTGGATCGCTCTTGCGATGTACTCGGCGTCAGGGATGGCTACCCGCTGTGGGGCGTACTCGGGTTTCTGCACTCCGCGAAGAGGATTGTCAGCAATGGCCCCCTTCTCGAACGCATCCCGGAGGAGAGCTGACAGGGCCCTGTAGACGTTCAACTGGTGTCCACGGCCCACCCCCTCCGCCTCCAAGTGATCGAGGAAGTCCTCCACCACGGTCGGTGTCACCGCATTCAGCTTCCGCGATCCGATCACCGGGTTGATCTGTGCCCTGAAGTGGCTCGCCAGGGTTTTCGCGGTCGAGTATTCGGTTATCTTGCGCTGCCGAGGCAACCACGTCTGGGCGTACTCCTCTATCGTCTGCTGCCCCAGTTCGCGTCGTGCCTCCGCCACCGAGGGAGACGTCTTCTTCCGGTCGGCGTACAGCTCCGTCAGCCTTTCGACTGCCGCGTCCTGGGTCCGATACCCGGTTTCCTCTCGCTGTTTTCCCCGAGCGTCGCGGAACCGGATGGTGTAGGCGTGCGGGCAACGGCTGGGCTTGGAGCAGTCACAGGGCTTGAAGAAGGAGCCCATGCCGCGGGCGAGCTGACGGGCCAAGGAGCGACACCTTCCGGAGGACGAGTGAACCAGCGGACCTGGTCCTGCTGACGCGCCCCGCGGTCAGCAAGGCAGGGACTCCCGCTCGCCACTTGCTGGCTACTTACTGACCAGGGCTCAGCAATCATGCCTGTGACCTGCATTGATGTCCATCCTTCAGATCTTCGGCAACACAATCGAGAATCGCATGGGCCACGTGCGGTTCCTGCTGTTCTACGCGGTCTGCGGGTACGCGGCCGCATACGGTTTTGCTCTCACGAACTCCTCCTCCAGCACTCCCCTGATCGGCGCCTCGGGAGCCGTCGCCGGCGTCCTCGGCGCCTACCTGGTGCTCTACCCGAGGGCGCGGGTCTGGATCCTCGTCCCCTTCCTCCTCTTCCTGCCGCTGCGGCTGCCGGCCTGGATCGTGCTGGGCTTCTGGTTCGTACTGCAGGCGTTCTACTCCTCCGGCGAGGCCGTCGCCGAGGCGGGCACCGTGGCGTACCTGGCCCACGTGGTCGGCTTCGTCGCGGGCATGCTGCTCGCCTGGCCCCTCAAGCCGGGCACTCCCCCACCCCCCGAACCGGGCGGCATCCTCTTCGGACGGCAGGCGCGACGGACCTGGTAGGGCCACACGCCAAGAGCCAGGCAGCCCAAGGAAACCTGAATGATTTTACACAAGCAACGTTTGCATTCCCGGGCCGGCTGTCGGTTGTTGAACTATTCAACCACCTGCATGTTTTGCCGGATTCTTGAGCCTCTAGCAGGGCTCACGCTGACCCATTGCCGACTCCCCTGACGCCTTGCCAGGCGAGGAGCACCTCCACAAGGGTCACATCGAGCACCATCCATCACGGCTCGGAGTGGAGGCCCCCAGGGGTTCACAGCCGAGCTCGACAGAACCCCCGGCACCCCACGCCGGAGAGGCCGCATCACGAGGCGTCGCGGAACGTTCCACCTGGGGTGTTGCGCTGATCGATTGAGTCCACCCCCATCCCGTACACCTCGCACAGGATTCCCAGGGCGAGGGTGTCGGAGATGCCAACGGCCCACTTGTTGACCGTGTTGGACGCGGCTGGGAGCCACCGCGATCGCGTCAACGGGCGGCAGTGGGCGATTCTCGCCCTCGCCTGAACAGATCTGCGCCCCGATCCAGCGGCCAATACAGCAGCGGCGAACGAGGTCACCACGAGGAACGTGGACAGAGCCGCGTAGCTACCGAGTGCACGCGCAAGTGCTGAACCGCTCCTTCGCCGACGACAAGATCTTCTTCGCCTTCGACAGCGAAGTCGCGGAGATCAAGGAGAGCACCGGCATGCTGTCTGGTGGGGTCCTGCGTGACGTCTTCACCGGCGCCACCCGCGACCTGGACGTCATCAGCCTGTTCATCGCCATCGGCCACGACCCGCGCACGGAGCTGTTCAAGGCGCAACTCGCCTGGAAGACGACGGTTACCTCAAGGTCGCCTCGCCCTCGACGCAGACGAACATCCCGGAAGTCTT
The DNA here is from genome assembly GCF_042896885.1 of Streptomyces sp. NPDC001231. Classification (NCBI taxonomy): domain Bacteria; kingdom Bacillati; phylum Actinomycetota; class Actinomycetes; order Kitasatosporales; family Streptomycetaceae; genus Streptomyces; species Streptomyces sp. NPDC001231. Next base: position 134,993 of record NZ_JBIAXS010000018.1, on the reverse strand, counting down.
CGCCGCAGGGGGCATCGTCGACCACACCTACCGCCAGGCCATCACCGCCGCCGGTGCTTTCGGCCTGGCATCAGCGCGCCGCCGTCCAGGTCTTCCACCCGGATCGCTGGCCGTGCCCTTGATCAGCGAGTCACGCCGAGCGTGGCGTCCTCCGAGCGGTCCGCGTCCGTGGCGTCGCTGAGCCCGAGGCGCAGGTGCTCGATGTGATAGACGGCCTGGTCGAGGAGTTCGGCGACGTGGTTGTCGTAGAGCGCGTAGATCACCGAGCGGCCCTGGCGGCGGCCGACGACCAGGCCGAGGTTGCGCAGGAGGCGCAGCTGGTGCGAGCAGGCGGACTGTTCCATGCCGACCTCGGTGGCGAGTTCGGTGGCGGCGCAGGGGCCTTCCCGCAGGCGGGAGAGGATCAGCAACCGGGAGGGGGTGGCCAGGGCCTGGAGGGTGGTGGCCACCCGGGCGGCGCTGTCCGCGTCCAGGCGAGTGTGCGGGACGGGGTCTTTGGCGGGAGCTGCTCCATGGCCCATGACTGCCATCATACAAGTGACACTTGAACAGCTCTTCATATGTACCTGTATGGTGATTGAGTCGTTCCGTCCCGCCCTCCCGAAGGGTTCTTCGTCATGTCCTCCACCCTGACCGAGCGGCCCGCGCCCGCCGCGACCGCACGCCCGGATGCCGCTCCGCGGCGACGGACCCGGGTCTTCGCGCTGCCCGAGGTCCGCTGGGCCGCAGCGGCCACGGCGCTGTTCCTGCTCTCACTCCCGCTGCAGCTGACCGGCGCGCCCGCCTGGTCCTGGGGCGTGCTGTACGCGCTCGCCTACGCCGCCGGCGGCTGGGAGCCCGCGCTGGCCGGACTGCGGGCGCTGCGGGAGAAGACCCTCGACGTCGACCTGCTGATGATCGTGGCCGCGCTGGGTGCGGCGGCCGTGGGCCAGGTGATGGACGGCGCCCTGCTGATTGTCATCTTCGCCACCTCCGGCGCCTTGGAGGCCCTGGCCACCGCGCGCACCGCCGACTCGGTGCGCGGCCTGCTCGACCTGGCTCCGGCCACCGCGACCCGGCTGCGCGCCGACGGCACCGAGGAGACCGTGCCCACCGCCGATCTCGCCGTCGGCGACACGGTCCTGGTGCGGCCCGGCGAGCGGATCGGCGCCGACGGCCGGGTGCTGGGCGGGGCGAGCGAGGTGGACCAGGCCACCATCACCGGCGAACCGCTGCCCGTCGCGAAGGAACCCGGCGACGAGGTGTTCGCCGGCACCCTCAACGGCACCGGCGCACTCCACATCGAGGTCGAGCGGGACGCCTCCGACTCGGTGATCGCCCGGATCGTGCAGATGGTCGAAGAGGCGTCCGAGACCAAGGCGCCGACCCAGTTGTTCATCGAGAAGGTCGAACAGCGCTACTCGATCGGCATGGTGGCGGCCACGCTGGCCGTGTTCGCGGTGCCGCTCGCGTTCGGCGCCGCGCTGACCGACTCGCTGCTGCGGGCCATGACCTTCATGATCGTCGCCTCGCCGTGCGCGGTGGTGCTGGCGACCATGCCGCCGCTGCTGTCCGCGATCGCGAATGCCGGGCGGCACGGGGTGCTGGTGAAGTCCGCCGTGGTGATGGAGCGCCTGGGCCAGGTCGACGCGGTCGCCCTGGACAAGACCGGCACGCTCACCGAGGGCACCCCGCGCGTGACCGACATCCGGCCACTGCCCGGCTCCGGCCTGAACGAGGAGGAGTTGCTGATCCTGGCAGCGGCGGCCGAACACCCCAGCGAGCACCCGCTGGCCCGCGCCGTCGTGGACGCCGCCCGCGCCCGTGGTCTCGCCCTGCCCGTCGCGGAGGACTTCACCTCCACCCCTGGCATCGGAGTCACCGCCACCGTCGATGGCCGCAAGATCGCGGTCGGCGCCCCCGCCCGGCTGCTGTCCGGCGCCGAGGACGCGCACACCGCCGCCGAGCTGGAGGATGGCGGGCGCACCGCGGTCCTGGTGGTGGCCGACGGCGCGCCGACCGGAGTCCTGGGCATCGCCGACCGGCTGCGGCCGGACGCCGCCGCCACCGTTGCCTCCCTCGCCGCACTCACCGGCACCGCGCCGACGCTGGTCACCGGCGACAATCCCCGCGCCGCCGCCCGCCTGGCCGCCGAGGTCGGCATCACCGACGTCCGAGCCGGACTGCTCCCGCAGGACAAGGTGGCCGCGGTCAGGGAACAGGAGCAGGCCGGCCGCAAGGTCCTGGTCGTCGGCGACGGCGTCAACGACGCACCCGCCCTGGCCGCAGCCCACACCGGCATCGCCATGGGCCGGACCGGCTCCGACCTGGCCCTGGAAACCGCCGACGCGGTGATCGTCCGCGATGAACTGGCCACCGTGCCCGCCGTGGTGGCCCTCTCCCGCCGGGCCCGCCGCCTGGTCGTGCAGAACCTGGTCATCGCCGCCGTGTTCATCTCCGGCCTGGTCGTCTGGGACCTGGCCGCCACCCTCCCCCTGCCCCTCGGCGTCCTCGGCCACGAGGGCTCGACCGTCATCGTCGGCCTCAACGGCCTGCGGCTGCTGCGCGAGGCCGCCTGGACCCGGGCCCGCGCGGAGGGCCGCCGCTGATCCGCTGCGCCCACGGCCCGCCGCACCAGTCGCCGGTGCGGCGGGCCGTTGCCGTCCGACCGCTTCGACGGCGCTGCTGACGCGGGAGACGCGACCCGACACCACATGACCGGCACTTCATATGGACATGGATTTCGTTTTCATCTACCGTGAACGGTGCCGACACCGCACGAGCCACAGGGGGTGATGTGCCATGGGCGGCCGGATGACACGGCAGCGCAGGGCGGTCATGCGCGCACTCGCGGGCTGCCAGGACTTCGTGTCGGCCCAGGAGTTGTACGCCCTTCTGGTGGCCGGCGACCACGCGATCGGCCTGACCACCGTCTACCGCGTCCTACGTGAGCTGGAGGCGGACGGCGGCGTGGACGTCGTCCGCGACGAGCGGAGCGCAGCCGGAGCGAATGGGGGCACCTCCCGTGCCCGAAGGGCTACGGGGGAGGGTGGGCGGCTCTACCGGCTACGCCCCGCCGACGGGCACCGCCACTACCTGATGTGCCGCGACTGCGGCCGCAGCCGGCCGGTGGACTCCGAGGTCGTCGAGGAGTGGGCGGGCCGGATCGCCGCCGACACCGGTTTCGCCGCGGTGGAGCACACCGTCGAACTCACCGGCGTCTGCGCCGACTGTCTGCCCCGCACAGACGGATGCCGGCCGTCCGGGGACGAAGGAGAAGCACCGCCATGCCACTGGGATCGCGCCCCGGACCCGCGGGGCCGAGTCCGCAGCTGCGCGAGCTGAAGAAAACCGTACGTGTGCTGCTCGGACTCGACGCGGACACCGCCGTCATGGTCCGCCGGCTCGCCTGCACCGAACCAGGCTGTCCGCCGCTGCAGACGGTCGTCGCCGTGCTGCCGATGGAGGGCGAGGCCCGCCGCCGGCCCCTGCACCGTCCCGCCTACCAGATCACCGAGGACGACCTGCGAACCGCCCTGCTCGCCCCTGAACAACACGACCAGGAGATTGACTTGACCACCGAACCTCGCGACCTGGGGGCGCCCCCGGTCGAGCGAAGCCGAGGCTGGGGGCGGGTCGCCGTCGCCTCCGGCCGTTGCGGGCTGGTACTCGACGCGGAGGGAGGCGAGTCGTGGCGCACGGAGCCCGCCGCGTCCACCGTCACCGCATTCGCCTGGCGGCCGGGTGCCGCCGGGCACCTCGCCAGCGGCGCGGATGGGACCGCAGCGCTGTGGTACGCCACGGCCGGGCGGCCGCAGGCGTGCCTGCGGCCGGTGCGCGAACTGGACGGCACCGGTGCGGCGGTCGCGGCGCCGGCCTGGGCAGGCCCCCACCTGCTGGCCGTCGCCCGGCGGGACGGCCGGATCCGGACGTACGGCGTGCCGTCCCGGACCGCGGTGTGAACCGGTCCGTGATCCGGGCGTCCGTTCCCCGGCCCTGCACCCTCGTCGTGTGCCGGGGCTGCTGCTGCGGCAACCAGCGCAAGCACCCCGGCACCGACCACGCCTGGCAACTGGACCGGCTGCGCGCCGACGCGGCGCGACACGGCTTCCAGGTCCGTACGACGGACTGCCTCGGCCCCTGCGACCAGGCGAACGTCATCGTCGTACAGCCGTCGACGTCCGGGCGCCGGGCCGGGGGCCGTGCCGTCTGGGTGGGCTTCGCGATGGACGACGACTGCACCGACGACCTGCTGCGCTGGGCCGCGGAGGGCGGACCCGGTATCGCCGAACCGCCGGCCACTCTGGCGCTCCAGTTCATCCGCCCACCGCGCGGGGCCCGCGCCCGTGCACGCCGATGACATCGACGCCGGTGGCCGCGACGTCCTCGCGGCCACCCGGCTCGACGAGGCCACCGCCGCTTCCGTCGCCACGACGCTCCAGGCCCTGGCCACACCGTCCCGCCTGCTGATCCTCACCGCTCTGCGGCAGCGCCCGTACCCGGTCGGCGAACTCGCCGCCGTCGTCGGCATGGAACAGTCCGCCGCCTCCCACCAACTGCGCCTGCTGCGCGCCCTCGGCCTGGTCACCGGCCGCCGCGACGGCCGCCGCGTCGTCTACAGCCTCTACGACGACCACGTCGCCCAGCTCCTCGACCAGGCCGTCCACCACATCGAGCACCTGCGCCTCGGGGTACGCGACCTCGACTGACAGTGAGGGGTGTCCCAGCCGTCGCGACACCCCCTCCCATATGCCTGAATTGCCCTATATTGACTTGACGACGCACGGCCTGCGACAGCAGCACCCACAGGCCGCCGAACGGCACCCCCAGGAGCAGCGCATGGCCACCGCCGCCGAACATCGCACCCACGACGACCACACCCACACCCACGGCGAGGGATGCGGACACGTCGCCGTCCCGCACGGCGATCACACCGACTACGTGCACGACGGGCACCTCCACAAGTCCCACGACGGCCACGTCGACGAGTGCGTGACCGCCGGCCACACCACCCACGAGAACCACGACCACCAGCACGGCGAGGGATGCGGACACGTGGCCGTGCCCCACGAGGACCACGTCGACTACGTGCACGAGGGCCACCGCCACGCGGCCCATGAAGGGCACTGGGACGACCACTGACGCAACCGAAGTCGTTGTCGCATGATGATGCACGCGTGCGACAACGGCTTCCCCTTCCCCAGCGCCATCGACGGACGAGCCGACAGGGGCGCTGCAAGCGGCCAGTGCCCCCAAGGGCACTGGCCTCACCCGTCCGCCCCCGGCATCGTCCGCGAGCTGCCGAAGGACGGAAAGCGTGTCCGCGAACCGTGAGCACCCTCGGGGCGAGCCAGCCGCCGATCTTCCAGCCCCGCACACCTCCCGCATCGCGATGGACGCCATCCGGCACACCCAGGAGCAGCCCACCGGTTGAGCGCCGGACCCTCGAGAGCACCGGGCACGTCGACGTCATACGGGACAGGACCGGCGAACCACTCGATCACCCGGCCGGCCGACAGGCACCGGAACTGTCTTCGTACCGGCTTTGCGGCCTCAGCCTCGCCGCGGAGGCTAAAGCTGTCCAGCGCTGGGCCGACGGCGTGGCGACGACCGGATTCACCGAGGCCGAGCACATCGCGGAGGTCACGGGGATCCCGACCACTGCCGACAGGAGCCGGACCGCGCGCATCACAGCCCTGGCGAGCACGTCAACAATTGGCAACGATTTTCATATACAACAGATCCAGCATGGTTTTGGTATTCGTTTTCATCTAGCGTGATGTGTGCCCGGTCCGGCACCGGGCGGTCCCACGCGTGTGAAAACACCGTTCCCACCTGTCATGGAGGAACCATGCCCCCGTCCCCGTCCCGTTGCCTGGCGCTGATAACCGGCGCCGCCTCCCTGGCCCTTCTGGCAGGCTGCGGCAGTTCATCGGGCTCCGGAAGCGACGGGAGCGCCCAGAGTCCAGCGTCCTCGTCCGCCGTCCCGGTGGTCGCCTCGACGAACGTGTACGGCGACATCGCCCGGCAGATCGGCGGCGACCACGTCGAGGTCACCTCGGTCATCAGCGATCCCAGCCAGGACCCGCACTCCTACGAGGCCAACACCCAGAACCAGTTGGCCCTGTCCAAGGCGAAGGTCGTCATCGAGAACGGCGGCGGCTACGACGACTTCATCGCCAAGATGCTGAAGAGCGGCGGCAACTCCTCCGCCGAGGTGATCAACGCCGTCAAGGTCTCCGGCAGGACCGCCCCCAAGGGCGGTGAGCTCAACGAGCACGTCTGGTACGACTTCCCCAGCGTCGCCAAGATCGCCGACAGCATCGCCTCCGCCCTGGGCAAGGCCGACCCCGCGAACGCCGCCGCCTTCACCAAGAACGCGGACACCTTCAAGGCGAAGCTGAAGCCGCTGGAGGCCAAGGAAGCGCAGATCAAGAAGGAGCACGGCGGCGATGCGGTGGCCATCACCGAGCCCGTGCCGCTGTACGTGATCGAGGCGAGCGGCCTGGTCAACAAGACGCCCGCGGAGTTCAGCGAGGCCATCGAGGAGGGCGACGACGTCTCTCCGAAGATCCTGCAGGAGACCCTGGCGCTGTTCACCGGCAAGCAGGTCAAGGCGCTGGTCTACAACGAGCAGACCTCCGGCCCCCAGACGGACAAGGTCGAGCAGGCGTCCAGGGCGGCAGGCATCCCCGTGGTTCCCGTGACCGAGACCCTGCCGAAGGGCAAGGACTACCTCGGCTGGATGACCGCCAACGTCGACGCGCTCGCGAGCGCGCTGGACAAGTGAGGCGGCCGGGCATGACCTCCGTGCCCCGAGCCCGGCAAGGCCGGCGCATGGACGGCGCCGCGGCGATCAGTCTGCGCGGCGCCGCCCTGTCCTACGGCAACCGCACGGTGTGGAGCGGTCTCGAACTCGACGTGCACCCGGGCGAGTTCGTGGCTGTGCTCGGACCGAACGGCGCGGGCAAGACCAGCTTCGTCCGGGCCCTGCTGGGCCGGCAGCCGCTGTCCGCCGGGACCTTGACCGTCTTCGGCCGGCCACCCCGCGCGGCCAGTCGGGACATCGGCTATGTCCCCCAGCAGGCCGCCCTGTCCGCGCAGTCGATGCTGCGGGCCCGCGATCTCGTCCGCTTCGGCATCGACGGACACCGCTTCGGCCCGCGACTGCGCACCGGCGCCGTTCGCCGCCGGGTGGACGAGATCCTCGAGTCGGTCGGGGCGTCGGCGTATGCCGATGTCCCGCTCGGCCTGCTGTCCGGCGGCGAACGCCGGCGCGTCCGCATCGCGCAGGCACTGGCCACCGACCCGCGGATCCTGCTGTGCGACGAACCACTGCTCTCCCTCGACCTGCACCACCAGCGGGCCGTCACCGGACTCGTGGACGCCCGGCGCCGTTCCCACGGCACGGCGGTGGTCTTCGTGACCCACGAGATCAACCCGGTGCTCGGTCTGGTGGACCGGGTGCTGTACCTGGCCGGCGGCGGCCACCGGGTCGGCACCCCCGAGCAGGTCCTGACCTCCGAGTCGCTCTCCGAGTTGTACGGCACGCGGGTCGACGTCGTCCGCGTCCACGGCCGGGTCGTGGTCGTGGGAGCGCCCGACGAGCCGGCCACACCTCCCCCTCACACCCACGAGACCCGCGAGACCGACGGAGTCCGCCCATGACGCTCGCCGACGGGATCTGGCACCAGATCTTCAGCTTCGACAACTACGGCGAACTGCTCACGCTGGTGCGCAACTCGCTCATCGCCGGTGCGGCGCTCGGCCTGGTCGGCGGCCTGGCCGGTGTCTTCGTCATCATGCGCGACCTGCCCTTCGCCGTGCACGGCATCAGCGAACTGTCCTTCGCAGGCGCCTCGGCCGCGCTCCTGCTGGGGACGAACATCGTGGCGGGCTCGATCACCGGCTCGCTCCTCGCGGCCGGCGCGATCGGCGTCCTGGGAGCGCGGGCCCGGGACCGCAACTCGGTGATCGGCATCCTCATGCCGTTCGGCCTGGGCCTGGGCGTGCTCTTCCTCGCCCTCTACAAGGGCCGGGCGGCCAACAAGTTCGGTCTCCTCACCGGCCAGATCGTCGCCGTGGACACCCCGCAGACGACCTGGCTGCTCGGCACCTCCGCCGTCGTACTCATCGTCCTCGCGGCCATATGGCGGCCGCTTGCCTTCGCCAGCGCCGACCCCGACGTCGCCGAGGCGCGCGGGGTGCCGGTGCGGGGCCTGTCGATCGCCTTCATGCTCGTGCTCGGACTCGCCATCGCCCTGTCGGTGCAGGTCGTCGGCGCGCTGCTGGTCCTCACCCTCGTCGTCACTCCCGCAGCGGCCGCCGCCCGCGTCACCGCCTCCCCCGTACTGCTACCACTGCTCAGCACCGTCTTCGCAGTGATCTCCATCGAGGGCGGCATTCTCCTCGCCCTGGGCAGCAGCATCCCCATCAGCCCGTACGTCACGACGATCTCGTTCACGATCTACGCCGTCTGCCGCTTGATCGGCAAGTACCGCACCCGCCGTCCGGGAGCCAGGAGGCCGACCCCGCAATCCGCCTGAACGGCGGGAGCGCCAGCCGGCCGACGGGGTGAGTGCGCCCGCAAGCACGCTTGCCGCCCACCCCCTCGAAGCTCGACGCCTCAACACCAAGTAGTAATGGCATTCATTTTCATGTAACTTCTACATGCTCACCGATCCAGGAGGAACCCCATGGCCGTGCCCAAGCGCAAGATGTCCCGCAGCAACACCCGCCACCGCCGCGCCCAGTGGAAGGCGGCCACGCCGACGCTCGTCCCGATCACCGTCGACGGCGTCTCGTACCTGGTGCCCCAGCGGCTGGTGAAGGCGTACGAGCGCGGGCTGCTGCGGCCCGAGGGCTGAGCGTTCATGCCTTCCGACCGTCTGCCCGTCACCGTCCTGTCCGGATTCCTCGGTGCGGGCAAGACCACCCTCCTCAACCACATCCTCGGCAACCGCGAGGGGCTGCGCGTCGCGGTCATCGTCAACGACATGAGCGAGGTCAACATCGACGCCGCCCTGGTGCGCGGCGGCGAGGCCGCGCTGTCGCGCACCGAGGAACGCCTGGTCGAGATGACCAACGGCTGCATCTGCTGCACCCTGCGCGACGACCTGCTTCAGGAGGTCGACCGGCTGGCCCGCGAGGGCCGCTTCGACTACCTGCTCATCGAGTCGTCCGGCATCTCCGAACCCATGCCGGTGGCCGCGACCTTCGCCTTCGCCCGCGACGACGGCGCCACCCTCGGCGAGGTCGCCCGCCCGGACACCATGGTCACGGTCGTCGACGCCGCGGGCTTCCTGCCCGAGCTGACCGGCGGCGACGAGCTCGTCGAGCGCGGCCTGGACCAGTACGAGGACGATGAACGCACCGTCAGCGACCTGCTGATGGACCAGGTGGAGTTCGCCGACGTCATCGTGCTCAACAAGCTCGACCTCGTCGACGAGGAGTCGGCGGACCGGCTGCGGGCGACGCTCAGCCGCCTCAATCCGGCCGCGCGCGTCGTCCCGGCCGTCCACGGCCGCGTGCGGGCCGGCGACGTACTGGGCACCGGGCTGTTCGACCTGGAACGCGCCCAGCAGGCCCCCGGCTGGGTGAGGGAGCTCAACGGCGACCACGTCCCCGAGACGGAGGAGTACGGGATCTCCTCGACCGTCTTCCGCGCCGAACTGCCGTTCCACCCCGGCCGGCTGTGGACGTTCGTGACCAAAGAGCTCGACAGCGGCGCGTACGGGCAGATCCTGCGCTCCAAGGGGTTCTTCACGCTGGCCAGCCGCCCGCAGGTGACGGGCCTGTGGTCACAGGCCGGCTCCGTCGCACGCTTCGAGCCCTCCGCCGCCCGCGACACCGACAGCCCCGACGGCCAGGAACTGGTCTTCATCGGCACGCACCTGCACGCGGACGCACTGCACGCGGCACTGACCGACTGCCTCATGGCCGACGGCGAGAGTCTGCCGCCCGTCGACCCGTTCCCCGCCTGGGACACCTACGGCATCGACGACACCTGCGAGCACGAGCATCCCGAACCCGTGGCGGGCGTCTGAGGACCCCGGGCCGGGCGGTGGACGCAGCCACGGCGCCGCCCGGCCCGGCAGCCGCTCGGTCACCCAAGATGCCCGGGCGGCAGTTGAAGCGCGCGACGTGCCGGGAGCAACCCTGGGCGTACTGCCGCCCTCACGTCGTGACATCCCCGGTTCGCCATCATCGCCCCGGCGGGCGGCCGGGACGCCGCGCACCGCTTCGCGGACCCACCAGCCGTCGGGCGGCCTTCCCCTGCTCACCGGGTGAGCACTCGGGAAAACGCCCCGCCCGCACGGGAGAGTTCGTCCCATGTGCCGGTCTCCGCGATCCGGCCGTTCTCCAGGACCGCGATCCGGTCCGCTCGCTGCACGGTCGTCGGCCGGTGAGCGATCACCACCGTCGTACGCCCCCGGGACGCGGCCGCGAGCGCCGCGGACAGCTCCGCGTCCCCCGCCGTGTCCAGGTGGGCCGTTGTTTCGTCCATAACGAGGACCCGTGGGTTCGTCAGCAGCGCCCGCGCCAGGGCGATGCGGGAGCGCTGCCCGCCGGAGAGTGTCGCGCCGCGCTCGCCGACCTGTGTGTCGTATCCGTCGGGCAGGGCCTTGGCGATCCGGTCGACGCCGCAGACACGAGCGGCCGCGTGCAGCTCGTCTTCGGTCGCGTCCGGGCGGGCCAGGCGGAGGTTGTCGGCGAGCGTGCCGTGGAAGAGCGGCGTGTCCTGGCCGACGACCGAGACGGTACGGCGCAGTTCCTCCTCCGCGAGCTCCCGTATGTCGACGGGCGAGCCACCGGCCCCGACCAGCTCGACGGAGCCCTGCGTCGGATCCCAGAAGCGCGCCAGCAGATGCGCGCAGGTGGACTTGCCGGTGCCGGACGCCCCCACCAGTGCGAGGGTCTCGCCGGCGTGGACCGTCAGGTCGAGGCCGTCGAGCACGGACGCCCCGCCGTAGTCGAAGCGAACCCCCCGCATCCGGATGCCCAGGGGCCCGGTCGGCGCCGGGCGGGGCGAGGCGGGCGCGGGTGCCCCCGCCCGGGCACGGATCGCCGCGCCGACGCGGGAGGCCGCCGCGCGCAGCCCGGCCGCCTGGCCGAGCGCGGTGGCGGAGTCGGCGACCGGGGCGAGCACGCCGAGCGCCAGTGCCATGGCCGCCGGTGCCCATGCCCCGCTGAGCGAGTGCGCGGCCGTCCCGACCACCCCGACGACTGCCGCCACCACGAGCAGGTCGCGCACCGCTGCCGCGCCTGCCTCCCACGCGTGCTCGGAGCTCTGTGCCTCCCCCAGCCGCTCGCCCTGCTTGCGCAGACCGGCGCGCCGCTGCTCCAGCGCGCCGAAGGCGAGTAGTTCGCGTAGCCCGTCGACGGTCTCGACCGCCTCTGCGGACAGCTCGGCGGCTGCCCGGCGCGTGCGGGCACCGCGCGTCGCCCGCGCCCGGCCGTCCAGCAGCGGCGCGAGGACTAGCAACCCGGCAGCGGGAACGATCGGGGCCAACAGCCAGGTGTCGACCACGGCCAGCACCGCCGTGCCGGCCGCGAAGACGGTGGCGGAGGCGAGAATCTGGGCGACGGCGTGCGCGTAGAAGAACTCCAGCGCCTCCACATCGGCCAGTGCCGCCGCCGCGAGGTCGCCGCTGCGTCGGCCGGCTATCCGCGCGGGCGCGTTGCGGGCCAGCCCGTCGAAGACCCGTACCCGCAGCTCGGCCAGCACCCGGTACGCCAGGTCGTGCGACAGGTCCATCTCCCGCCAGGTGGCGAGCGACCGCAGCAGGATCAGTGCGATGAGAGCGGTGACGGTGACCGGTGCCGGGACGGAGTGCTCCATGACCGCGGTACCGACGGTGTGCGCGGCAAGCGTCACCAGCGCGACGAGCGCCGCCTGATCGAGGAGCGCCGCACCGAAAGTCCGTGCCGTCATGGCCTTGTGCGCCGCCAGCACCGGCAGCAGGGCTCGCAGGGCACCGCGTTCGGTCCCGGTCGCCATGGTGGTCACGCCGCCTCCTGAACGCGTCCCGCGGCCACCAGCCGCGCATACAGCCCGTCTTGTGCCAGGAGGCTCGTGTGCGTCCCGACCCCGTCGATGCGACCGCCGTCCAGGACTACGATCCGGTCGGCGTCCCGTACGGACGCGAGGCGATGGGCGACGACCAGGCAGGTGCGGCCGCGCGCCGCACGGAGCAGCTCGCGGCCGATGCGCGACTCACGGCGCTCGTCCACCGCACTCGTGGCCTCGTCCAGAACCAGGACCGGCGCGTTCGCGAGCAAGGCCCGGGCGAGCGCCAGGCGTTGGCGCTGACCGCCCGAGAGCGTCGCACCGCGCTCGCCGACCTGCGTGTCGTAGCCGTCGGGCAGCCGCGTGATCTCGTCGTGTATGCCGGCGGCACCGGCGGCCGCATACAGCTCCTCGTCGGCCGCGTCGGGGCGGGCCAGGCGGAGGTTGTCGGCGACGGAGGCGTGGAAGAGGTAGGTCTCCTGGGAGACGACCGCGATGCCGCGTCGGAGAGAGGCGAGAGTGAGGGCGGTGTGGTCCGTGCCGTCGAGGATGATGTTCCCTCCGTCCGGGTCCCACTGGCGCAAAAGGAGCGCGAGGAGCGTCGACTTGCCGGCGCCGGAAGGACCGACGATGGCTGTGGTGCGGCCTGGGTCGGCGGTGAACGTGATCCCGCGCAGTGCGGGGCGTGCGGCGCCCGGGTAGGTGAAGTGCACGTCGTCGAAGCGGATCTCGGGCCGTTGGTGCGGAGCCGGCTCGGTGCCTTCGTCGCGTACGGCGGGTTGCGCGGTGCGGAGCTTGGTGATGCCGTCGGCGGCCGAGAGGCCGAGGTAGCCCGCGTGCCATTCGCGTGACAGGTCCCGGATCGGGCGGAAGCACTCGGAGGCCAGCATGAGGACGAGGTAGGTGCCGGTGGCGGCGGTCCGGCCGGATGCGGCGGAGGCGCATGCGACGAGCGCGGCGGCGACCGTGCCGCCCTGGACGGCCAGGTCCGTGATGCCGGTGTCGACGAGTGAGACCCGCAGCTTGGCGACGGTGGCACGGTGCAAGGCCGCCGAACGCTCCTCCAGGCGCGCTCGGGTGCGGGTGACCGCGCCGGCGGCCCGGAGCGCCGGCATGCCCTGGAGCGCCTCGAGGTAGTCCGCGGACAGCGCCTCGTACGAGCCCCAGTGTTCTTGGCCGCGGCGGGCGAGCAGCTTGTCCCACCAGCGCGGGGCGAAGAGGGCCAGGAGGAGAGCCGGAGTGAGGGCGAGCAGTGCGTACGGTTCGACCGCTGCGACGGCGGCGAGGAGCGGGAGCGGCAGCACGCAGGTGACCAGAAGCTGCGGGAGGTAGCGGGAGACGTACGCGTCGACGCCCTCCACACCGTCGACCAGTGTGGCGCGTACGGCTCCCGCGCGGTTGTCCGTGCCGCGCAGGGGCCCGAGAGCGGCGAGGCGTTCGAGGAGCTCGTCGCGCAGGCCGACCCGTACGCGTGCCCCGGCGCGGACGGCGAGGACGCGCTGGCGGTAGCCCAGTACGGCGCGGACGGCGACGGTGGTGAGGACCGCGGCCAGCAGGGCGGGCAGGCCGGAGATCTCCCCGCGCGCGATGCGGGCCAGGGCCAGAGCGATGAGCACCGCCTGGGCGAGGTGGGTGACGGCCACGGCGCCGAGCAGAGCGGTGGCCCCGAGGAGGGGGCGTCGCGCGATCCGTGCGGCGCGCAGCAGTTCCGGGTGGACCATCATGGCCGGTCGGTCCCTTCTGGGGGCTGTGTGCGGACGCCCAGCGCGAGGGCGTGGACGATGTGGGGCGGGCCGCAGGGGCCGTGCTGCCAGGAGCCGATGGGGCGCGAGGCCAGACCCAGGTGGGTGGCGACCGCTTGGGCGAGGCCGACGCCGTGGCCTGCGAGCACGTGGTCCTGGCGCACCTGGGCGGGCGGCGCATCGTCGGGGCAGCCGTGCGCGACGAGCAGGGCACCGACCTGTCCGAGCAGTGACTGGCCCGCGGCCCGGGCGACCAGGTCCGCGGGGGCGGCCTCGCCTGCGGGCGGAGCCGCTGTACCGGGGTGGCGGGCGGTCAGCAGGCGCCACGGGACCGGGGCTGCGCGGCGGGCGGTTGCCAGGACCTGTTCCAGCAGGGTCCTCTCGGGCACGCCCGGGAAGGGCGGCTGCGCACTGCGGCGGGACGTCAGTGCGGTGTCGGGCAGTACGGGAGCCGCCGTGGGGCGCCAGGTCGTCGTGCCGGGCAGGGAACTGAGGATGCGCCACGTCCCTCGGAGGACGGATGGCGAGGTGTGGGATGTCGGGAGGGGTGGGGTGCCGGGGGCGTAGGCCGCCCAGCGGTCGAGGGCGTCGGCCGGCCCGGGTGTGAGTCGTACGGCCGCGAGCGGGTGTTCCGGCTCGGCTCCGTGCCAGTCGGGCGGGAGGCCCGCCGCTGCGGCGAGGAGGGTGATGTCCGCGTCCGGGCACCATTGCGGCGCACCTGCGAGCGCGAGCGCGGCGGTCGCGTGTCCGGTGTCCAGGAGCAGCAGCGGCCATGCTCGATGGCCGTAGTGGGACACCGTGCGCCGCGCGGTGACGGTGAGGACGGCGACCGCGCCCGGCGGCGCGTCGGCGGATACGGTGCCGCGTGCGAGCAGGCGGTGCCGTACGGGGTCGTACGCGTACCGGCCGGGCGGGACCGTGTTGTCGGGGCCCAGCAAGAGGTGGGTGTTGACCGGGTGCAGGGCGCCGGCGGAGGCCGCGGGCCGCAGGCGGTTGCCCCCGAGGGACAGGCGCAGGAGCCGGTCCAGGTGCGGCGGGACCGGGTGAGGCTCCCCGGGCCACGGGGTGACCTGGTGGCCTGCCGGGATGTCGGGGCCGGGTGGCTGTGGGGAGCGGGCACGGGCGAGGGCGGTGTGGAGGGACGTCATCACATGTGGGGCGGTGGCGCGAGGGTGAAGTCGGCGGCGGTGGTGGGCGCACTGGTGCGCCACTGTCGGGACAGCGCCTGTTGCGCGAAGCGCGGGCAGCCGAGGTAGGCGAAGGCCGCGGGCTGGTTCGGGATGAGGCCGGACACGAGGACGCGGGCGACGCGCAGGGGCGTTTCGAGGATGTCCTCGGTGGTCAGGTCGAAGGTGATCACGCGGTGCCGGGCAAGGCGGGAGCTGAGGGCGGATCGTGTGGTGGGTTCGATGTCGGTGATGGGGACGGTGCCGAGCGCGGGGTCGGTGAAGCGGCGGGCGTAGGGGGCCATGCGCGGGTCGAGCCATACCTGGACGTGGGCTCCCAGGTCGCGTACGGCTGCGAAGTCCTCGCCGCAGGCGTCGAGGTAGCGCCGGTCGGGGCGGTGGTCGAGGTAGAGGCCGCGGGCCAGCATGCCCGCGTCGATGGCTTGGAAGACCCAGCCGTCGGCGTCGGTGGTGCCTTGGGTGAAGACCCAGGTGTGGACCGCTTCGAGGACCGCCTTGCGGGCGGCTTCGGCGGGGTCGTAGCGGCAGGCGAAGCCGGCGGCGTGGATGCCGCGGGCGGGATCGTGGACGAGTGCGGCCATGCACGGGGCGAACTCGGAGGGCATCTCGACGATCCACACGTCGAGGGTGGTGCCGGCGAGGTCGTCGAGCAGGCCGGGCACGCTGGCGGGGTCGATGCCGCGGGTCGGGCCGTCGAGGTGCCACCACAGTTCGAGGGCGTCGCGTTCGACGATTTCGAGGAGTGCTCGTTCGACGGCGTCGTCCAGGCCCTGTCCGGTGGCGATGCCCGCGTAGTTGAGGTGGTGGGTGCGCGGAAGCAGGCGGTGCTCGCCCTGGCGCCAGTTGAGATGGGTGAGGGCGACGGGGGCCCAGCACTCCTCGCCGTCCTCGGTGCCGCGGGCCCACAGGGCGGGGGTGTCGGGGGTGAGAGGGCGGTAGGGGAAGTTCTCGCGTGCGTACTGCCAGGGGGCGTAGGCCGGGACGTCGTTCGGACCGTAGAGGCGTTTTCCCTCGGCGGCGAGTTCGGCGGCGGTGGCGCGGCGCGGCGCGTCGGGGTGGTCCTGCGGGGGCACACGGTTGCCGCAGTACCGTTCGACGGCCTCGGCGATGGCGGCGATCCGTGCGCCGGTCGGGTCGCCGAAGGTGGTGCCGAGCGAGACCCGGTCGGCGGGCCACGCGCCGAACCGGCGGGCGTCGGAGACGTCGGCGGTCATCGCGGTGTAGCGGGGCGGGGCTCCGGTGGGGTGCGGTACGGGCTCGACGCCGCGTATCAGCCCGCAGACGGGGTCCACGAGGGATTCGATGGTCAAGTCTGGATCTCCTGGGCGGGATCGATGTGGTGGATGCGCCGGACGACGGGGAGGGAGAGGGCGCTGCCGCGCGTGCGTACGGTGCGGTGGGAGGGCAGCAGGCGGGTGGCCGCCACCGGGTCCTCGCCGGTGTGCGGGTTGCGGGCGTGCGCCGGGAAGTGGTGGCCCGCGACTTCGAGGCGGAGCCGGGTCCCGGCGCGCAGGCGACGGGCCAGGTGTCCGAGCGGAACGGTGAAGGGCCCGGGTTCCGTGCGGCGCACGATGCCGGTGGCGAGCGGTTCGGCCCGGCCGGCGGGGTCGAGCGCGACGAGCCGTACGGCCCAGTCGGCACAGGGCGCGTCGGCGACGGCGTCCAGTCGGGCTTCGGCGGGGCCGAGGATGTCGAGGGTGCGCGGCAGGGGTGGTGACAGCAGCAGGCAGCGGTCCGGGGTGCCCTGGGCGGGGACGTTCAGGTCGTCGGAGCGGACCGGGTGGTGGGGGTCGGCGACGAAGTCGGCGCCGTTCAGGAGGTGCAGGGGGGTGCCGAAGGCGAACGAGGCGGGGTGGCCCGGTCGGGGGCGGCACCAGTGATCGCTGCCGCCGAGCGCGACCGCGCCGGTCCGGTCCGCGAGGGTGCCGGCGAGTGCGGCGCGGGCCCAGCCCGCGTAGAGCTCACCGAGGTTGAGCCGGTGGCCGGGGCGTGCCTCGGGTGCCGGCTCCACGGTGAGCCGGTGGCCCCAGGGGCCGAGCAGCAGCCGGGCGGGGCCGGGCCAGTGCCGCCAGAGCCGGATGGTGTCCTCGGCGAACGGGTCGCGGCTGCCTCCGACGGAGAGCAGGGGCACGCGGGCCCCGGGCATGGCGCGGCGGGGTGCGTGCCACAGGGCGGGCCACGCCGGGAGGTCCAGGATTTCGCTGACCGGGAGGTGTTCCAGCGCCCTCGGGGTGCGGCTTTGGCGGGCGCCGTACTGGGACCACCAGCCGACGCGGGCCTGGAGGCGTTCGGGGCCGGTGGTTTCGCGGGCCGTCTCGGCGAGTCCGAGGGCGGGAACGGCGGCGATCACCGCGTCGGCACCAGGCGTGACGAGGGCGCAGTACGCGGCGTACGAGGCGCCTGCGGCGACCACGTGGCCGTTGCTCCAGCGCTGGGCGCGGATCCAGTGGAGGGTCGTCTCGCCGTCCTTGGGTTCGTGAGCGCCGTACGGGTGCCAGTCGCCCTTCGAAGCGTGTCGGCCGCGTACGTCCTGGGCGAGGGCGGCGAAGCCCCGGGCGGCCCAGCCGCGGAGTTCGGCGCGGTGATGGCGGCGGTCGTAGGGAGTGCGGATGACCACGGTGGGGTGGGGGCCCGGCGCCGGGGGAAGGCAGACGTCGGTCGCCAGGCCGTCGATGCGGACGGTGGTGGTCATCGGCGCAGGTCCAGTGGGGCGACGCGCGGTACCGGCAGGACGGGGTGTTCGGTGACGGTGAGGTCGCGCAGGTCGATGCGGCGCAGCCGGCGCCGCACGGGCAGGGGCGCGCCGTTCGCCCAGGCGATGAGGTCCCCGGTGAGCAGTGCCGCGGTGAGCGCGGCTGACGCCTGCGAGTGGCCGGGGGCCTCGTCGGGGGTGGCGTGGCCGGCCCAGTAGGCGGAGAGTTCGCGGTACGCGGGGGTCGCGGCGAGCCGGCGGAGCCGTACGTGCGCGGCAGTGACGTCACCGGGCGCGCAGGCAAGCGGCTCGAGCCAGGCGTGGGCGCCCTCGCGGTGGCAGCGGAGCCAGGCCGTACCGCGTTGGGGCAGCTCGTCGGCCTCTTCCCAGATGCCTTCGGCGGCGGGCTTGTTCAAGCACCAGACGACGGCGGTGCGGTGGGGGTCCTCGATGCGGAAGTCGCTGCGCACGGTGGCTCCCGCGTCACGGACGCACCGGGTGAGCGGCCCTGTGAGCTCGGGATCGCCGAGCACGACCACGGTGCGTCCGTCGAGCGGGGCAGGTGCCGGTGTGCGGGTGGTGTAGCCCGTCTCCTCGAAGGCTCGTGCGAGGGCCAGCAGTTGGGGGTTGCCGGGACCACCGTCGGTGAGGTGGGAGAGGAGCTCCTTCTCGTCCGCCGTGCCCGTGTTCACCCGCAGGAACCTCCCGTCGGGCGTGCGGACGGCGAGGCCCCGTTGGGGGACGGTGACGAGGACGACGCCGGGGGCGAGCCGCACGGTGGTCACGAGGTTCCTCCAAGGGGGAAGGGGACTGGACGGGCCCGCCCGGGAAGGCGTTCCGGGCGGGCCCAGGTTCGGCAGGCGGGCTTACTTGTCCGCGTCCGCCTCGACGGCGTCGTCGAAGGGGTTCTCGACGAGGGCGTTGGAGTGGGTCGCCGACAGGTGGGCGAGCTGACCCTGCTCCGCGATCGGCGTGAACACCTTGTTCTGCTCCATGAATGAGTCTCCGTTCAGTACGGGTGACCGCGCCGCCGGATCGGCGACGCACCACCGACACTAATGAAGATGATTATCATTTTGCAAGGCTCCGGGGAGCGGGTGATCCGGGTAACACACCGGCCAGCCGCCCTCCGGGTCGCGGCCCACCCGGCCTGCCACGCCCAGGACTTCGGCCAGCAGGGCCGGGGTGACCACCTCGGTCGGCGGGCCGTCCGCCGCCACGCGGCCGTGACGCAGCGCCACAACCCGGTCCGCGAACCGCGCCGCGTGCCCCAGGTCGTGGAGCACCATCACGACCGTCATCCCGCGTTCCTCGCGCAGCCGCACCACCGTCTGCATGACCTCCAGCTGGTGATGCAGGTCGAGGTACGTGGTCGGCTCGTCGAGCAGCAGCACGCGGGTGTCCTGGGCGAGCGCCATGGCCAGCCGTACGCGCTGGCGCTCACCGCCCGAGAGCGCGTCCACCGGCCGGTCCGCCCACTCGGTCACTCCGACGTCGGCCATGGCCCGGGCGCACACCGCGTCGTCGCCGTCGCGGAGCATGCCGAGCGGCCCTCGTGCCGCGTACCGCCCTTGGCGCACCAGGTGGCGCACCGTCATACCCGGTACCTGGGGAGCCTGCTGGTGCAGCAGAGCCGCCCGGCGGGCGGTCGCCCGCCGCGAGAGGCGGGACAGGTCGTCTCCGCCGAGCAGCACCCGTCCGGCGGCCGGTTTCAGCAGGCCGGCGCAGAGCCGCAGCAGGGTGCTCTTGCCGCAGCCGTTGAGGCCGACGAGGGCGACCAGCTCGCCGGTGGCGATGCCCAGGTCGATCCCGTCGAGGACCTCCCGGCCCGGGTAGCCGAAGCGCAGCCCTTCGACCCGTATCGCACCCTTGGTCCCGGCTTCCACGACGACGTCCACCTTCACTCCTCACTCGCCGTGCGGCGACGCGCCACGATCAGCAGCAGCGCCGCGCCACCGCAGGTCGTGAGCGCCCCGACGGGGATGCTCAGCCGGTCCATGTCCAGTGCGGCGGCGGCCATCCGGGACAGCCACTGGGCACCCGCGTCCGCGGCGCCCACCACGACGGCGCCGAGCAGTGCCGCCCCGGGGAGCGCTGCGCGCAGGTCCGCCCCGAAGAGGGCGAACGCGAGATGGGGTACGAGCAGCCCGACGAAGCCCAGCGCGCCGACGGCC
The DNA here is from genome assembly GCF_042896885.1 of Streptomyces sp. NPDC001231. Lineage (NCBI taxonomy): Bacteria > Bacillati > Actinomycetota > Actinomycetes > Kitasatosporales > Streptomycetaceae > Streptomyces > Streptomyces sp. NPDC001231. The sequence goes on along the minus strand of NZ_JBIAXS010000018.1, from coordinate 115,209 downwards.
GCGACCGCCCCGGCGGTGAGCGCCACGGCGCACACGAGCGCCGCGACCCGCGCCCGTCCGGTGTTCAGCCCGGTCGCCGCGGCCTGTTCCTCCCCGCAGCGCAGCAGGGTCAGGGGGGCCGCCATCGCGCAGGCGGCGACGGCCCACGCGGTCGCCCAGGGCCACAGCAGGTGCCAGTGGGCCCACACGCGGCCCTCGGTGGAGCCGACCAGCCACTGCACGACACTGCCGAGCTCGCCGGGGGCGACCAGCAGCACCATGGCGGTCAGTCCGGCGAGCACCGCCGAGACGAGCACGCCGTTCACGGCCGTCTGCGCGGGGTCACCTCTCTCAGGCCCGGCGAGCAACCACAGCAGCCCCGCCCCCGAGAACCCGCCCAGGCACGCGGCGGTCACCACCGCGGCCGGGGACTCCCAGCCCGCCAGGCCCAGCCCGGTCGCGGTCACCGCGCCCAGAACGGCACCCGGTGTGACGCCGGTGACCTCGGGTCCGGCCAGCGGGTTGCGCAGCGCCGACTGCAGAACCGTGCCGGCCAGGCCCAGTGAGGCGCCCGCCGCCAGCGCCACCAGGGTGCGCGGCAGGCGCAGATGAAGAACGATGTGCCGAGCGGTGGGGTCGCCGCCGCCGCTCAGCACCTCCCAGACGCCAAAGGCCGGCAGCGCGCGTCCGGCGCACAGCCCGGCAGCCGCGACGGCCGCGACGAGTAGCACCAGGAGGGCAGTTCGGCGCGCGTACGTCCGCGTGTACGTCATCGGCGGCTCGCTTTCAGCAGGGCGACGCCCGCCGGGACGCCGATCAGGGCCGTCCAGGCGCCGACCGGGGTCTCGGTCGGCGCCAGGGCGAGCCGCGCCGGCTGGTCCGCGCAGGCCACCACCAGCGCGCCCCACGCCGCCGACCACGGCAGCCAGCCCACCGCGTCCGAGCCCGGACGCAACCGGCGTGCCAGGTGGGGTGCGAGAAACCCGACCCAGGCCACCGGCCCGCACACGGCGACGACCGGCGCGATGAGCAGCACGGAGATGGCGAGCGCGGCCAGCCGTGCCCGTCGTACCCGTACGCCCAGCGCCTGGGCGTCGTCGTCGCCGAGCCGCAGCACGCTCAGCACCGGGGCGCACAGGACCAGCGCCGGGACGGCGATGAGAAGCCAGGGCCCGAGGCCCGTCACGTCGTCCCAGGTCCGGGCGGAGAGGCTGCCGAGCAGGTAGCGGTAGATGAGCTGGAGGTCGAGCTGGTCGGCCAGGACCATCAGCACGAGCAGCGCGGCCTGAAGGGCGGCGGCGACGGCCGCCCCGGTGAGCAGCACGCCCGAGGGGCTGCGCCCGAACCCGGCGGCGAGCAGCGTCAGGACACCGCCGAGCGCCGCGCCGCCGATGGCGAGCAGCGGCTGCACCGCGAGCGGCACGGACAGGGCGAGGACCAGCGGGGCCGCGACGCCGAGCGCGGCCCCGCTGGAGACGCCGAGCATCTCGGGCACGGCGAGCGGATTCCGCAGGGCCTCTTGGAGGACCAGCCCGGCGGCACCCAGGCAGGCACCGGCGACGAGCGCCAGCACGAGCCTGGGCAGCCGCAGTTCGGCAACGACGACGCCGGCAAGGCCGTCCCCGCCGAGCGCGTCGGCGAGTGCGAAAGGCGGCACATACGGCGTTCCCAGGCACAACGCGCTGGAGATGACCGCCACCAGCACCGCGGCGGCCACAGCGACATGGCGCACGGTCCCTTGCCCGGTCACTTCAGTGCTGCCGTCGCCTCGTCGAGGACGATGCCGAGCGACCGGGTGCCGCGGCCCTTGGCCCACACCTCGGAGTCGACCTCGTGGACATCGCCGTTCTTGACGGCCGGGATGCGCGACCAGAGCGGGTTCTTGGCGAGCTTGTCGGAGAGCTTGCCTTCGGAAGAGCCGCCGAAGGAGAGCGTCTCGACGAACAGCACGTCGACGTCGGCGGCGAGGATCTCCTCCATGCTGTACGTACCGTCGACGCCGCGGCTCTTCCACGGGTAGTGCCCGATCTTGGGAAAGAGCCCGGCGGCGACGTCGTTGCCGGGCGTGGCGACGCCGAAGTTCTCGTCGCTGCCGAAGATGATGAGCGCGGTCTTGTCGCTCCTGGCACTCTCGGCCTTGGCGAGCTTGGCGCGGAACGCCTTCTCGGCCGCCTCGCCCTGCGAGGTGCGTCCGGTGAGCGCGGCGAGGTTGCGCAGGTAGCCGACGCTGTCCTCCCAACTGCCCGGTTGCACCGGCCAGAACACCGTCGCGCCCTTCAGCGCCGGCGCGAGCTTGCCGTGCGTGTCCTCCAGGCCGATCACCAGATCCGGCTTGTGGGAGAGGATCGCCTCGGCCTCAGGCGCGAGGAAACCGCCCGGTACGACCGGTATCTTCGCGGCCTTCTCCTTGCCCAGGAACTTCGGATGGGCGAGCAGCCCGGAGTTGGTGGCGGCAGGCGTCATGCCCAGTTCGGCAAGCATGTCGTCGCAGAGCGCGACGAGACAGACCACGCGCCGCGGCGCGGCCTTCGTGGCGACGGTGACGCCCTTGCCATCGGTGATGGAGCGGGCGGCGGTGATGGGCTCGACCTTCACATCGGTCCTGGCCCCCGCATTGCCTCTCCCCTTGTCGCCGGTCTCGGCGGCGGTGGATCCGCAGCCGGTGAGCAGCGCCCCCATGACGGCCGCGGCGGCCCAGCGGCGAACGGTCCGCAGCATTCTGCGTGACATATGACTCTCAGCTCTCCGTCTCGTTCCCAGGGCGGGTGTGGACGTGAGGCGGAGGCGCCCCAGGCCGTTCCCCCACCACACATGCGAGGCACATGATAATCATTATCGATAGTCCGCCCCGCCATCCCTCCAGGAGTCCTGCCATGCCGCTCGCCCCGCGCCTGCTGATAGCCGACCAAGTCGCCGGATCCATACGGGTGCTGAACCTGCCGGACGGCCGGGTGACGGGTGTCGTGGAGGGCCGGCACCTCGCCGAGCACGCCGGCTTCCTCGCCCTCCCGGGCGGCCACTGGGCATTCGTCGACGACCTCGCGGGCGAGCTCGTCGTCCTCGACCCGTACGGCCCGGACGCGGGCCGCCCGCTGATCGCGGCGACGGCGCCGGTGGCCACTCCGGCCGAACACCTGGCGGCCGACGCGTCCGGCCGTCGGCTCGCGGTCACCACAGGTCTGGGCCGCAACTGGGAGCCGTGGTCGGATCTGCTGACCACGGTCGACCTCGACCGCGGCAGGTCGGTCCGGGTACGCACGCAGGCCGGCGAACCGGGCGTGACGGTGCTGTGCGGCTCCGGCGGCCCGCTCGTCGTCCTGCGGCACCGCGAGCCCGGCACGCTGACCGCGTACCGCTACGACGATCTGCAGAGCGCCGCCCCCGCCAGTCCCCCCGCGTCACCCGCGTACGAGACGGAGCTGCCCGACCACGACGGCCATGGCGACGCCTACGACCGGCTCACCGGACGGCTGTTCGCCGCCGCGGCCTCCGGAGTGCACCGGGCCCGGCGCGACGGCGACCGCCTGCTCATGGAGGAGCCGCTACCCTGGGCCGGGCCCGGGCGCGGCTACTACCTGCGGCTCGATCCCGTACGGCGGGCACTGTGGTCGTGCGTACGCGGCGGCCCCACCAACCCGGGGCAATGGCCGGAGTGGACCAACGACGCCTGGTTCCACACCCTCGACGGGGGCCGCACCGGCCGCGTGCCACTCGGCCCCGGGCTGGTCTTCCGGTTCGCAGTCGCCGCTCACCACGTCGCGTACGCACGTGTGCACCCCGACGGCGACGAACTGATCCTGCTGGCAGCCGAACCCTCGGGCGGCGAACCCCGGGTCATCGCCCGTCACCCGCTGCCGCCCATGGACGGCGCGCCGAAGCCCGGAGGAACCCCGTGGGACGGCGTGCAGCGCCGGGCGATCGCCGCCTCGCCGGGTGCCCCGCTCACCGCCGTCACCCGCGGCGGCCACGGCGAGGTCCACCTTTTCGACAAAACCGAGCCCTTGGCCACGCTCACCGTACCGACCCCCCTCGACGACGGCGGCCACCTGGCCCTGACGGCTCCGGGGGACCGCGCCTGGGAGGACCCGGTGGGCCGCTGACCGCGGCCGTACACCCGCCACCGAAGCCCCGCCAGAGGCCGTTTAGCCCGATCGGGTGAAGCAACTCGCGGCCCGGCACAGGCGGTTGGCGGAATGCGATTTGACAGCCTGCCGCCACACCCCCAGCCTATGCTCATGACACCCATTTTCAATAGAGGGGGTTGGTGAGTCATGCGCGTGGCGTTCGTCGGCAAGGGCGGCAGCGGGAAGACCACCCTGTCCGCGCTCTTCTCCCGTCACCTGGCGCGTTCCGGCGCGCCGGTCGTCGCCATCGACGGCGACATCAACCAGCACCTGGCGTTCGCACTCGGTCTCGACGAGGGCGCATCCTTCGGTGCGCCGCCGCTCAGCGCGCGGACCGGTGAGATCAAGGACTACCTGCGAGGTACCAACCCGCGCATCCCGTCCCGCGACGCCATGGTCAAGACGACCCCGCCGGGCCGTGGTTCCCGCCTGCTGCGCCTGCTGGGCGACGACGAGATCCACGTCCACCACGTCCGGGAGGTGCACGGCGTACCGCTGATGGTGACCGGTGCCTTCGGCGAGAGCGACCTCGGCGTGGCCTGCTACCACTCCAAGCTCGGCGCGGTCGAGCTCTACCTCAACCACCTCGTGGACGGGCCCGGCGAGTACGTCGTCGTCGACATGACGGCCGGCGCCGACGCCTTCGCCTCCGGCCTGTTCACCCGCTTCGACATGACCTTCCTGGTGGTGGAGCCGACCCGAAAGAGCGTCTCCGTCTACCGCCAGTACCGTGACCACGCCGCCGAGTTCGGCATCCCCATCGCCGTGGTCGGCAACAAGATCACCGGCGAGGACGACCTGCTCTTCCTCAAAGAGCACGTCGGCGACGACCTCCTCGCGCACTGCGAGCAGTCCTCCTTCGTGCGGGCGCAGGAGCAGGGCCGCGTCCACGGCGAGCTGGAGCCCCACAACGCCCACACCCTGGACCGGCTGCGCGAGGCCGTGGACGCCCGCCCGAAGGACTGGGACGCCTTCCAGAAACACGCCGTCGAATTCCACCTGCGCAACGCCATCGCCTGGGCCAACGAGGCCACCGGCCACGACCTCGCCACCCAGATCGACCCCGACTTCCATCACGGCCCTGCGGCGCTGGCGGCCTGCACCTGACGTACGACGGGCCGGATCAGCGGCTCCCGTCCGTCCCGCACCGGATCGACCCGCACAACAGGCACCCGAACAACAGACAGGACACCCTCTTCATGTCACTCGACGTCTCCCCGCAGCTGCTCACCGAAGCCGAGAAGGGTGAGATCCGGGAGGAAGACTTCGTGGATACGGTCCGTACCTCCCTGCCGTACGCCTACGACCTCATCGCCCACCTGGCCGACGACTTGCGCACGGAAGGCGCGGAGTTCGCGGACAACCAGACGCCGCCGCCGTCCGAGGAGGAGCGCGGCCAGCTGCTGCGGGCCCTGTCCAGCGACGCGATCCGCGGCAGCCTGGAACGGCACTTCGGTATCACCCTGGCCTTCCAGAACTGCCACCGTGTCGCCGCCTTCCACCCCGAGGCCCGTGGTGGAGCGGCCCACACCCGCTTCACCTCGCTGCGCGCCCAGATCCTCAACCAGTCACCCGAGTTCCGCGACTGCTGACCCACACCAGCGCAGCTGTCACTCCGACAGCTCGCTCCGTGGCAGGACCCGGCTTGCGCGCAGGGTCTCTTGCTAGCGTGTGCACGTCCGTGGTGTCGTACTGCGAAGCGAGTGGCGTGATCGATCAGGAGTACCCCGGAAGCGGGTACGGGTTCTTCGACGTCATACGCCTCGGCGTTCGCGCGCTCCTGCACGTCGTCCTCGGCGGCTTCGCGTTCGTCACGGTCGCCTCGGTCGTGTGGTTCCTCGGCCCGGTGGTCGCCCAGGAGGTCTACACGCCACCCGTCGCCGCCTGGTGGACGGTGTTCACCGCCGTCGTCGTCCAGGGGGTTCCCTTCCTGCTGCTGGGCACGCTGGTCTCCGCCGCCATCGGCGCCTTCGTGTCCGAGCGCGTGTTCAGCCGGCTGCTGCCGAAGCGTCCGGCGCTCGCCGTGCCCGTCGCGGGGGCGGCCGGTGTCGTGCTGCCCGGGTGCGAGTGCGCGTCCGTACCGGTGGCCGGAAGCCTGATGCGGCGCGGGGTGGCCCCGGCCGCCGCGCTCGCGTTCCTGCTTTCCGCGCCCGCGATCAACCCTGTCGTCCTCGTCGCCACCTCCATCGCCTTTCCCGGGCAGCCGCTGATGGTGGCGGCCCGGTTCGTCGCCTCCCTCGCCACGGCCGTCGTCATGGGGTGGCTGTGGGCCCGCTTCGGCAGGGAGGAGTGGCTGCGGCTGCCCAGGACCCGTACGGCCCCGTCGACCACCTCACGCGGACGTGCAGGTGCCTTCGCGGCCGGACTGCAGCACGACTTCCTGCACGCCGGGGGTTTCCTCGTGCTCGGCTCGGCGGCCGCGGCGACCTTCAACATCGCGGTGCCGCGCTCACTCCTGGACACCTTCACCGGGTCCGCCTGGCTGTCGGTGCTCCTGCTGGCGCTGCTCGCCGTGGTGCTGTGCGTGTGCAGCGAGGCCGACGCGTTCGTGGCCGCGTCGCTGAGCGGGTTCTCACCGACCGCGCGGCTGGCGTTCATGGTGGTCGGGCCGATGGTCGACCTGAAGCTGATCGCGCTGCAGGCGGGCACGTTCGGCCGGGCCTTCGCCCTCCGGTTCTCGTCGGCGACCTGGGCGGTCGCCCTGGTGAGCAGTGTGCTCGTGGGTGGGTGGCTGCTGTGAGGCGGTACGGGCCGGCCGTGCTGATGCTGCTGATGGCTGCCGCGATGCTGCGGATCACGCTGTTCAGTGACCTGTATCTGCGGTACGTACAGGCCGGGTTGCGGCCGTATCTGATCGCGTCCGGGGTGCTTCTGGGGCTGCTCGGGGTGCTGGCGGCGGCGAGGGCACGAACGGCGCGGGAAGGCACCGGACACGCGGGCGAGGACGCGCGCCCGGACGAGGACGCGCACGACCACGGCCACTCCCACTCCCACACGGTCGGCCCGCGCCTGGCCTGGCTTCTCGCTCTCCCCGCCACCGCCCTGCTGCTCTTCCCGCCGCCCGCGCTCGGCTCCTACAGCGCGGCCCGGGAGGACGCCCGGCGCGCGGCGGTGGGCGTCGGCACGTTCCCGGCACTGCCGTCCGGCGACCCGGTGGACCTGAGTGTGGCCGCGTTCGCCTCCCGCGCGGTCTACGACAGCGGGCGTTCGCTGCAGGGCCGTACGGTCCGGCTGACCGGCTTCGTCACCCACGGGGACGGCGGCACCTGGTACGTGACCCGGCTGCTGGTCTCGTGCTGCGCGGCCGACGCGACGACGAACAAGGTGCTGGTTCGCGGCGCGGACGCCCCGGCGACGGACACGTGGGTGACAGTGACGGGCATCTGGCACCCCACGGGCAAGCCGGGGTCGTCTGCGGCCTGGCCCCCGGTGCTGGACGCGACGACGGTCAGGCAGGTCGAGGAGCCGTCGGACCCGTACGAAAAGCGTTGACCCGGTCGACGCAGCCTGGACACGTACGGACGATCGACGGTGGAGATACCGCGGGCGTCCGTACCGCCATCCCGGCTATCGGGAACTGTAAGGGAGGAGTGCCATCTCGCGTGCGTTCTTGATGGCCTGCGCTATCTGTCGCTGCTGCTGACGCGTCACGCGGGTCACCCGGCGGCTGCGGATCTTTCCGCGGTCGGAGATGAACTTCCGCAGCAGGTCGGTGTCCTTGTAGTCGATGTACGTGATGCCGGCGGCGTCCAGCGGGTTGACGCGCTGAGGCTTGGCGGCCTGCCGCCGGGTACTTGTGCGTCGGGGCATGGTGAGGTCGGTCCTCTCTTTCAACGGGATGCGATGGAATGCGCGGGCGATCCGGCGGGGCACCTGGGGTGGGACGAGTGGATGACGCGCTCTCAGTGCCGGGCCGGGTCGCGGTTCAGGCCACTGGGTCGAGCAAGCCGTCGAAGGCGTGCGGAAGTTGTTTCCAGTGGTCCCTGCCCGCCGCGTACTCGTCGTCGGTGAGCAGGCACGAGTCGAGCAGGGCCAGTAGACCGTCACGGTCCAGGCCGGGCGAGGTGAACGTGAAGTACTGGCAGCGGTCACCGTGTTCGGGGTGCCAGTCCACGGAGGCGGCCAGGCGGCGTTCGGCGGGCACCATCTCCCAGGCGGCGTCGGGCAGGGCGGCCAGCCAGGGTCCGGCCGACTCCACGCACAGCGCGCCGCCGGCGGCGTCCCACGACAGCAGGGTGTCGGGGCGGTCGGCCAGCCAGAACCGCCCGCGGCTGCGGGCGGCGGCGCAGGTCAGGTCCTCCAGCGCCGCGTAGAGGCGCTGCGGGTGGAAGGGGCGTGTCCGCCGCCAGACGAAGGTGCTCACGCCGTACTCGTCGCACTCCTGCGGCAGCAGCGCGCACGCCGGGTGCAGGCGGGCGGCGGCCGCGGCCACGTCGAAGCCCGCCAGCAGGGCGGCCTGCAAACCGCCGCCGGCCAGGTGTATCTTTCGTGCGCCCGGCGTGAGCTGGGCGAGCAGCGCGTGGTCGGTGTCGTCGGCGGGCTCGACGCCCTCTGCGCCCGAGCCGTCCTCGGCGAGGGCGATCAGCGTGGGGTATTCCAGTTGCCGGGCGAAGGTGTCGGCGACGGTGCGCTGGTCGGTCGGGGCGGCGGCGAGGCCGACGTCGGCCAGGTCGTCGCCGTTGGACAGGTACGGCAGGACGAGTGCCGGGTCGACCGCGGTGGCGACCCCGGTCAGCGCCAGCGGTGCGCCCGCGGCGGCGATGACCGCGGCCATTGCCTGGGGTTCGACGGAGTCCCACAGTTCCACGACGGCCAGCCGGTGTCTGCCTTCCTCGGCCAGCCGCAGCAGTTCGGGGACGAGGTCCTCGCGCAGCGCGCAGCACGCGCAGTCGTTCACCAGGGGTGCGTCGCCGCTGCCCAGCAGGCCGTCGGCGGCGCGTACGGTGCGGTGCACCGCGCTGTCGACGGCGGACGTCAGGTCGTGGTGCAGCACGACCGAGCCGGGGACCGTGCGCAGGATCTCCTCCACGGCGGCCCGGCGGGCATCCGCGTGCAGCCCGGCGACGATCGCGACCGGCAGTCGCGCCCGGTCCGCGCTCACCGCTCGCTCCGGCCGCGGCCGTAACGCCGCTCGAAGCGCTCGACCCGCCCCGCGGTGTCCAGGACCCGCTGGGTGCCGGTGTAGAAGGGGTGGCTCGCCGAGGAGATCTCGACGTCGATGACCGGGTAGGTGTTGCCGTCCTCCCACTCGACGGTCTTGTCGCTCGTGGCCGTAGACCGAGTGAGGAAGGCGAAGTTCGCGACCCGGTCACGGAAGACGACCGGGCGGTAGGCGGGGTGGATTCCGGGCTTCACGGTATTCAGCGCTCCTCACGGAAGTCGACGTGGCGGCCGGCGACCGGGTCGTACTTGCGCAGCGTCAGCCGGTCGGGGTCGTTACGGCGGTTTTTTCGGGTCACGTAGGTGTAGCCGGTGCCGGCGGTGGACCTCAGCTTGATGATCGGACGCAGTTCGTTGCGAGGCATGGACAGCACCATACAGGAGATTGGTTTTCATTTTCATTTAGCTGCTAGTGTGCTGCCCCAGCCGCCATCGAGGAGGAACCATGTCCGCCCACTGCCAACTCACCGGTCGACAGCCCGGCTTCGGCCATCACATCTCCCATTCCCACCGGCGCAGCAAGCGCCGCTTCGACCCCAACATCCAGTCCAAGCGCTACTGGCTGCCGAGCGAAGGCCGCCACGTCCGGCTCACCCTCTCCGCCAAGGGCATCAAGACGGTCGACACGATCGGCATCGAGGCCGCGGTGGCCCGCATCCGCGCCCGGGGAGGGAAGGTCTGATGGCGAAGAAGAGCAAGATCGCGAAGAACGAACAGCGGCGCCTCGTCGTGGCCCGCCATGCCGCTCGCCGCGCCGAGCTGAAGGCGATCGTCTCGTCCCCCCGGACATCCGACGACGAACGCGCCGCCGCCCAGCGGGAACTGCGCCGGCAGCCCCGCGACGCCAGCGCCACCCGCCTCCGCAACCGCGACTCCGTGGACGGGCGCCCCCGCGGCCACCTGCGTGCCTTCGGCCTGTCCCGCATCCGCGTACGCGAGATGGCCCATGCGGGCGAACTCCCCGGCGTGACCAAGAGCAGCTGGTGACCCGCACCCGATCCGCTCGCCCCTCGAGGCCGCACCGCAACCAACGCGGCTGATTCCCACTGAGCCGCCCGCGCGTGCGGCCTTGCCAGGGCGACGAACGGACCGTGAGCGATCTGCTGATCGGCAAGTGGAGTTCGCGGACGTGCTCGTGCTCAACAGGCTGGACCTGGCCGACGAGGCCGGCACCGACCGGGTGCGCGGGGTGCCGGCACGGTGACCCACTGGAAGATCGCCCGCTCGACCTGGTCGACGTCCCGCCACGGCCCTTGCATCCCGGTCCGCCGCCGCGCGGGCCGTGGCGGCGTCACCGACAGCCGCCCCGTGGACGCGGAGAGCGTGGAGCGCTCGACCGAGGCCCTGGCCGCAACCACCGGATTCGCCGAGGTCGAGCACACCCTGGAGCTCACGGGCGTCTGCCGCCTCTGCCAGTCACGGGCGACGCCCTCGCACGAGTAGCCGGCGCGTCAATTCTCCGCAACGATTGCCATATCGGCACAATCAGGTCATGGTTGTGATATTCACTTCCATCTAGCGTGGTGTATATGCCCGGACCGATCCGGGTCGGACCAGTCGCTTTCGCGAAGGCCCCTGCAGCACGCGTCGTGGAGAATGCATGCCCACGTTCCCGTCCTGCCGTCTCGCTCTCCTCATGGGCGCCTGCCTGGCTCTCGTGGCCGGCTGCGGCAGCTCCTCGGGCTCCAAGAGCGACGGGAGCGTCTCGCAGACCCCGGCCGTCTCCTCGAAGGTCACGGTGGTCGCCTCGACGAACGTGTACGGCGACATCGTCGAGCAGATAGGCGGCGGCAAGGTCGCCGTCACGTCGGTCATCAGCGACCCCGACCAGGACCCGCACTCCTACGAGGCCAACACCCAGAACCAGCTGGTCCTGTCCAAGGCGAAGCTCGTCATCGAGAACGGCGGCGGCTACGACGACTTCATCGACCGAATGCTCAAGAGCAGCAACTCCTCCGCCGAGGTCATCAACGCCGTCAAGGTCTCCGGCAAGACCGCCCCGAAGGGCGGCGAGCTCAACGAGCACGTCTGGTACGACTTCCCCACCGCCGCCAAGATCGCCGATCGCATAGCCACGGCCCTGGGCAAGGCAGAACCCGCCGACGCGGCCACCTTCACCAAGAACGCCGAGACCTTCAAGGCGAGGCTCGAGCCGCTCGAGGCGAAGGAAGCGCAGATCAAGAAGGTCCACGGGGGCGAGGCCATCGCCGTCACCGAGCCCGTGCCGCTGTACATGACCGAGGCCGGCGGGCTGGTGAACAAGACTCCCGAGGAGTTCAGCAAGGCCGTCGAGGAAGGCAGTGACGTCTCTCCCAAGGTCTTGCAGGCCACTCTCGCGTTGTTCACCGGCAAGCAGGTCAAGGCGCTGGTCTACAACGCACAGACCTCCGGTCCGCAGACCGAGAAGATCGAACAGGCGGCCAAGGCGGCCGGCATCCCCGTCATTCCCGTCACCGAGACCCTGCCCAAGGGCAAGGACTACGTCGGGTGGATGACCTCCAACGTCGACGCGCTGGCCGACGCGCTGAACAAGTGAGGTGACCAGAGGTGGCTCCCGTACCCCGGGCCCGCGAGAGCAGGACGGAAACCAGCGTCGTCGGCGCAGACACCGCCCCGCTGATCAGCCTCAGCAACGCCGCCGTGGCCTACGGCACGCGGACGGTATGGCGTGATCTGGACCTCGAGATACGGCCCGGGGAGTTCCTCGCCGTGCTCGGGCCGAACGGGTCGGGCAAAACGAGCCTGGTGAAAGCCCTGCTGGGCCGGCAGCCGCTGTCCGCGGGAACGCTGACCGTCCTCGGCCGCCCTCCCCGCGACGCCGGACGGCACATCGGGTACGTCCCCCAGCAGGCCGCCCTGTCCGCGCAGACGATGCTGCGCGCCCGCGACCTGGTGCGCTTCGGGATCGACGGCCGCCGCTTCGGCCCGCGGCTGCGCACGAGCGCCGTCCGCCGGCGGGTCGACGAGATCCTGGAGCAGGTCGGGGCCTTCTCGTACGGCGACGTCCCGCTCGGACTGCTGTCCGGTGGCGAACGCCAGCGCGTCCGCATCGCGCAGGCACTGGCCACCGACCCGCGCATCCTGTTGTGCGACGAACCGCTGCTCTCCCTGGACCTGAACCACCAGCGGGCCGTCACCGAACTGATCGACGCCCGCCGCCGCTCCCATGACACGGCGGTGGTCTTCGTGACCCACGAGATCAACCCGGTCCTCGACCTGGTGGACCGGGTGCTGTACCTGGCACCGGGCGGCCACCGGGTCGGCACGCCGGAGGACGTCCTGACCTCCGGCTCGCTCTCCCGCCTGTACGGCACGCAGATCGACGTCGTCCGCGTCCACGGCCGGATCGTGGTGGCCGGCGTACCCGAAGAACCGGCTGCCCAGCTTCACCACAGCCACGAACTCCACGAGTCCGGCGAGGCCCGGTCATGACGCTCGCCGACGGGATCTGGCAGCAGATCTTCAACTTCGACAACTACGGCGAACTGCTCGCCCTGGTCCGCAACTCCCTCGTCGCCGGCGCCGCACTCGGCCTGATCGGCGGCCTGGCCGGGGTCTTCGTCATCATGCGCGACCTGCCCTTCGCGGTGCACGGCATCAGCGAACTGTCCTTCGCGGGCGCCTCGGCCGCGCTGCTGCTGGGGGCGAACGTCGTGGCGGGCTCGATCGTCGGCTCGCTCGTCGCGGCCGGGGTGATCGGCGTCCTGGGAGCGCGGGCCCGGGACCGCAACTCGGTGATCGGCATCCTCATGCCGTTCGGCCTGGGGCTGGGTGTCCTCTTCCTCGCCCTCTACAAGGGCCGGGCGGCCAACAAGTTCGGCCTGCTCACCGGTCAGATCGTCGCCGTGGACACCCCGCAGACGACCTGGCTGCTCAGCACCTCCGCCGTGGTCCTGGTGGCTCTGGTGGTGATGTGGCGGCCTCTGTCCTTCGCCAGCGCCGACCCGGACGTCGCCGAGGCCCGCGGCGTCCCGGTGCGAGGACTGTCCTTCGCCTTCATGCTCGTGCTCGGCCTCGCCGTCGCCCTGTCCGTGCAGGTCGTCGGCGCCCTGCTGGTCCTCACCCTCGTCGTCACTCCCGCAGCGGCCGCCGCCCGCGTCACCGCCTCCCCCGTACTGCTACCACTGCTCAGCACCGTCTTCGCAGTGATCTCCATCGAGGGCGGCATTCTCCTCGCCCTGGGCAGCAGCATCCCCATCAGCCCGTACGTCACGACGATCTCGTTCACGATCTACGCCGTCTGCCGCTTGGTCGGCAAGTACCGCACCCGCCGTCCGGGAGCCAGAAGGACGGTCCCGCAGCCCGCCTGACCGAGCAGGCGGCGGCAGTCGCGACGTGCAGTGGCCGACGTCATCTGCCGAGGAAGCCTGCGCGTCGGCCTCCGTTCGACCGGGCGCACGGTACGGGCACACACTTGAGGAGGGGATCCGTCACTCAGCAGCGGCGGAAGGAGTCCTTCATGCATCCCCTCACCGTCGCCAGTGGCGCAGCCGGGCGTCTCGCCCACTACGCCGTCTCCGGAGTGGTGGGCGGCCTGATCATCCGGGGAGTCACGAAACGCGCACCCGACGGCCAACCCGCCGTCCGGAAGGCCCTCGTCGGTGGTATCGCCCGCGGCATCGTCGTCGGCCGCTGGGTCGCATCGGCCGCCGAAGAAGCCCGGCTCAAAGCAGGAGACATGATCGCGGAGGCCCGCACCACGCTCGGTGAGGAGGCACCGCCGCCCTCCGCGGTGAACCTCGCAGACGACGATCACGGGCACGAGCACTGATCATGTCCGGCGTGGTCGTACGCTCCGTCGCCGCGGGCCGGGTCCGGCTGGTCGTTCCATGGGTGCGTGCCCGCCCCGGCAGCGCGGGACTGGTCGACGAGCGGCTGATGGGCATCAGCGGGTTCAGGGCACTGCGGATCTTCCCGCGTACCGGGAGCGTCGTGGTCTGGATGGCGCCGGACCTCATCGACGTCGAGCGGCTCGTCGCGGCGCTCGAAGAGGCTCCACCCGCGACCGCGCCGGCGAAGCCCACCCGGTCCATGCCCGACTCGTCCACCGGTGAGGTGGTCCGGCTGGTCGTCGGTGGCGCGGTCCTCGCCTTCGTGGCGCTGCGACGCCTGCTGGGCCGGCCGAGGATCACGCTCGGTTCGTCCGGCTTCCTCGGCGTGGTCACCGTCTTCACCGGACTGCCCTTCTTCCGGGGAGCCCTGCGCTCTCTGCGCGGCCGCAGCCATCCGGGCACGGACGCCCTGGTCACCGCGGCAACCGTCATCTCCCTGCTCCTGCGGGAGAACGTGGTGGCCCTCACCGTCCTGTGGCTGCTCAACATCGGCGAGTTCCTGCAGACCCTGACCCTGCGCCGCACTCGGCGCGCCATCGAGGAGTTGCTCACCATCGGTGAGGAGCGCGTCTGGCTCGTACGGGAAGACGGCGTCGAGGCCGAGGTGGCCCTCGAAGACGTCGCACCGGAAGACGTCGTCGCGGTGTACGAACACCACCGCATCCCGGTCGACGGACATGTCGTCTCCGGCGAGGCCCTCGTGGACCAGGCCGCGATCACCGGTGAGGCCCTGCCCGTCTACGCCCGGGAAGGCACCCACGTCTACGCCGGAACCATCGTCACCTCCGGATCGCTCACCGTCCGGGCCACCTCGGTCGGCCGGGACACCACCGTGGGCCGGATCATCAGCCGGGTCGAAGAGGCCCAGTCCGACCGGGCGCCGATCCAGACCGTCGCGGCCCGCTTCACCCGGCACTTCGTCCCCGTCTCCTTCGCCCTGGCCGCACTCACCTACGCCATCACCCGCGACGCCCGCCGCGCCATGACCATGCTCCTGATCGCCTGTCCCTGCGCCGCCGGCCTGGCCACACCCACCGCCATCAGCGCCGCCATCGGCAACGGAGCGCGCCGCGGCACCCTCATCAAGGGCGGCACCCACCTGGAGGGCGTCGGCCGCGTCACGGCCGTCGTCTTCGACAAGACGGGCACGCTCACCTTCGGCCGCCCCCTGGTCACCAGCGTGGTCACCCTCAGCGACCGGTTCACGGCCGACCAGGTGCTCAGCCTCGCCGCATCCGGAGAGCTGCACGCCCGGCATCCGCTCGCCCAGGCGATCGTCGCCCGCACCGAGCAACAGCACCTGAACGTGCCCATCCATCAAGCCTGCGAGGTCGTCCTGGGCATGGGTATGCGCGCCGAACTCGACGGCACCCGTCTGCTGGTGGGCAGCCCCGCCCTGCTTCGCCGGCACGGCGTCGAACTCACCGACGGGGCGCAGGACTGGACCGAACAGCTCCGACGAGGCGGCGAAACCGTCATCTGCCTGGCCCAGGACGACGACCTGATCGGGCTGCTCGGGGTCTCCGACGCCGTACGCTCCGAGGCCGCAACAGTCATCCGGCAACTGCGCGACCTCGGCGTCTCACGACTGGTGCTGCTCACCGGCGACGCACCCGAGACCGCCCAGGTCGTCGCCGACACCCTCGGCATCACCGAGGTCCACGCTCATGCCCTCCCGGAGGGCAAACTCCAGCTGATCCGCGACCTGCGGAGCGAGGGCCACACCGTCGCCATGGTAGGCGACGGCACCAACGACGCTCCGGCCCTCGCCCTGGCCGACGTCGGCATCAGCATGGGCGAACACTCCTCCCACGTCGCCCTGGAAACCGCCGACATCGCCCTCGCGGGCAACGACCTGCGCCAGGTCGCCGCCGTCGTCGAACTCAGCCGCCACACCCTGCGCCTCGTCCGCCAGAACTACGGACTCGCCATCGGAGTCAATCTGCTCGGCCTCCTCGCCAGCACCGGCGGTTCCATGAACCCCGTTCTCGCGGCCCTGCTGCACAACATGAGCAGCATCGCGGTAGTCGGCAACTCGGCCCGACTGGTCAACCACACGCCGCACCTTCCCCGGATGACCGACGGGGAGTTGAAGGCGGCTCCGTTGGAAGACCGTCGGGTGCACTGACACCGTGCTGCTTTGACGGGTGCGGCCGAGTCGCCGCGCGACGAGGACAGGACCCCTCGGGTGGTCTCGGCGGACCGGCCCGGTCCGCCGACGGAAACGGTGACAGCGGACACAGTGGCAGCTGGCGGAGCGGCTGCGGGCCGGGGCGGGAGAGGGCGTCGGCGGAAGCGTTGCCTGCGATCTGTCCAAGGTGGACCCGGCCCGCATGGTCCATTGCCTGGTCCACCGTGGCATGGAGGCGCTGCTGATGACGGTCCACGTCGATTCGTATGGCGGAAGGGCGCTGGTTCATCTCGTGGGGGTGAGCGGCAGGGCATCGGTGTACGCGTTCGCCGGCTTGGCGATCTTCTCCACGGAACGGGCGTCGAGCGCGGCGGGTGCGGAGCTCGTGCCCAGAGTTCCGCCGGGGTGCCAGGTGCCCGTGACGGTCACCCAGGTGTTGGCCGGCGGGGCCGGGGTGCGGTGGATCCGTACCTTCACGGACTGGGCGTCCGCCGCACAGCAGGAGATGACGAGCCGGTTCAGAAACCAGCTGTCGCCCCGCTTGTCGGAGGTGACGAAACCAGTCAACTGGACCGTACGCCCCTTGATGGCCCGCGTGCGGTCCTGCTGCACGCGGCGGATGAAGTCCGAAAGGGTCATCGGAAGCGGCGAGGTCGTGGGCAGCGGGTCGAAGTCGCCCTCGTGCGTAATGACCTTGGGCGGCTGACGGGAGGCGGTGTACGCGCCGAGAGCGGGCGGAGCATAGAACAGCATGCTCAACGCCGGGAGAAACAGCAGCCACGCGGCACGAGGTGCGCCGGAGTGGCTGTGCCCGTGGCCGCTGTCGCCGTGGTCCGTGTGTTCGTCGCCCTCGCGCCGTCGCGCGTACGACACCGCGTCCGCCACGCCGAGCAGGATCAGCAGGGCGCCGGAGGCGATGAGCAGCGGGCGCATCCCCTCCGTGACATACCGCAGGTACAGGTCGGTGAACAGGGACACGCGCAGCAGGCCGATGCCGCTGAGGACGAGCAGGGTCGTCTGGAGCGGGCGTCTCACAGCAGTGCTCCTCCGATCAGCGCGCTGGACAGAACCGCCACGACCACCGTGGCGGCGGAGAACCGGATCGCGAAGGCTCGGCCGAAGGTACCCGCCTGCAGGGCGATCAGCTTCAGGTCGACCACCGGACCGACGACCATGAACGTCAGCCGCGCGACCGGCGAGAACCCGCTCAGCGAGGCCGCCACAAACGCATCCGCCTCCGAACACACCGCCAGCACGATCGCCAGCCCGGCCAGGAACAGCACCGACAGCCAGGGCGATCCGGAGAACGCATCCAGCACGGAACGGGGCACCGCCACATTGAACGTGGCCGCCGCCATCGCACCCACCACCAGGAAACCGCCCGCATGCAGGAAGTCGTGCTGGAAGCCGACCCGGAACTCTTGCCACCGACTGCCACCCGCCTGATGCCCACGGTGCCGCGCGACCGGCCTCAGCCACTCGGCCCGCCCCAGCCACAGCCACAGCCAGCCCATCACCAACGCCGTGCCCAGCGAGGCCAGCAGCCGGGCGGCGACCATGGCCGGGTTCCCCGGGAAGGCCACCGCGGTGGCCGTCAGCACCACCGGGTTGATCGCGGGCGCCGACAGCAGGAACGCGAACGCGGCCGCAGGCGTGACGCCCCGCCCGATCAGACGGTTCGCCACCGGCACCGACGCGCACTCGCAGCCCGGCAGCACGACTCCCGCCGCACCGGCCACCGGCACGGCGAGCACCGGCCGACGTGGCAGCACACGGCTGAACACCCTTGCCGGCACGAACGCGTTGATGGCACCGGACAGGGCCGTACCCAGCAGAAGGAAGGGCAGCGCCTGAACGGTCACGGCAAGACAGACGGTCCGCCACGCCTGCATCACAGGCGTTTCCAGCCATCGGCCCCCGAAGTAGAGCACCACGCCGGGAACGGTGGCCGCCCCCAGCAACAGGAGCGGCCAGAACCGGGGCCAGCCAGGGGCGGTATCGTCCCCCGCCGTTCTGTCCGCGTCGGTGGCCTCGGCCTCCCCGGCCCGTTCTTCTGTTCTCTGCATGCCAGCTCCGCCTGTCAGATGTTCCGGTCAACATAACGGGCGCCGGCGAACACGAAATCCGAACGCGCCAAGCCCAGTGAGGACAAGCCCCGCCGTATGGTCGGTGCGAGCAGGCTCGGCGGTTCCGTCTCACTCAGGTTGTCGATCAGGTCCTTCTTCCGGCAGCTCGGCAACGACGGTTCCCAGGTGCCTTCCCTCCCTGGCTGAGGCGGCGCTCCGTCGGGCTTGGCTGTCCTCGTTCATGAGCGTTGCAACACGATGATTCAGCTGATTTGCGGCAGCTTCATCACCGAGGTCAGCGCGGCGGACAAAGGAACCGAGTGTATGCAGGTCCCGTATTTTGCAGAGGACAGGGAGCCCTGGCCACTTCCTGATGTCGTACCCATAGCGAAGGCTGAAGTCGTCCAGTTCCTTGATGCTCCGGCCAAAACGCACTCCTGGAAAGTGTTGGCCAAGTCGACCTCGCGCGGGCCCAAGGACCTGCCGATTAATAACTTCAGGGTTTGGTGTCGGTCTTGCCGATGAGGTTGGCGAGGTCTGCTGCGGTGGGTGCGGTGATCGGTGCCGGGCGGGGACGGCGGTCGAGGGCTTCCAGGATGGGGGTCATCTCGTGCAGGACGTCGCTGACGGCGCCTGCGGGTGAGCCGAGCAGGGAGGTCAGGGCCCGGATCTGGGCCGTCCAGCGCAGCGGGGACTCCGGATCACCGCGCTGCTCGGGCTCGACCAACGCCAGCAACGCCGGGACCAGGCCCGGATCCGAATCCCGCAGCCTCTCTCGCCCCGCGCCCACGGTGCGGGCCCGGCCCGCCGGGCCGGGCCGGGCCGACACCGAGTTCACGCACACCCCGGCCAACGGTGGACTCCGCCATCCGCGCCGCGCGGGCCACCGTGCGGATCCCGCCGTGCCCGACAACGCGGGCCGCTGCCCCGGCCACCAGGCGCCTCTGCCGCTCGTCGAGGTGCGGCAACAGCCTGGCGAACGCATCCGCGAGAGCCGTCTCGGTCTCCTCCGTCACTCCCGTGCCGTCTGACCCAACTGGCCAGCGAAACCGAGGAGTTATTAATCGGCAGGTCCCTGGATGGTGCAGGAGTGCGGGCAACGGCTGGGCTTGGAGCAGTCACAGGGTTTGAAGAAGGAGCCCATGCCGCGGGCGAGCCGGCGAACCAAGGAGCGACACCTTCCGGAGGACGAGCGAACCAGCGGACCTGATCCCGCTGACGCGCCCCGCGGTCGGCAAGGCGGAGTCTCCCGCTCGCCGCTTGCTGGCCACTTGCTGACCAGGGCTCAGCAATCACGCCTGTGACCTGCGCTGATGTCCATCCTTCAGATCTTCGGCAACAACATCGAGGACCGCATGGGCCATGTGCGGTTCCTGCTGTTCTACCTGGTCTGCGGGTACGCGGCCGCATACGGATTCGCTCTCATGAACGCCCACTCCACCACTCCGCTGATCGGCGCTTCGGGAGCCATCGCCGGCGTCCTCGGCGCCTACCTGCTGCTCTTCCCGAAGGTACGCGTCTGGGTGCTCGTCCCCTTCCTGATCTTCCTGCCGCTGCGGCTGCCGGCCTGGCTGGTGCTGGGCTTCTGGTTCGTACTCCAGGCGTTCTACTCCTCCGGGCAGGCCGTCGCCGAGGCGGGCACCGTGGCGTACCTGGCCCACGTGGTCGGTTTCATCGTGGGCATGCTGCTCGCCTGGCCCCTCAAGCCGGGCACTCCCCCACCGCCCGAACCGCCCCGCATCCTCTTCGGACGGCAGACGCGACGGGCCTGGTAGTGCCACACGCCAGGAGCCGGTGCCGTGGCAGGCAACGTCTGCCCTGTAACCGTCCGGGGCGTCAGCTCGTGCCGGGTGGTGCGCTCTCCTCAGCGTCGAGCTGGTGGTCCGCCCAGATGTAGCTTTCGGGAAGCAGGTCGGTGACGGGCACCATCCGGAGGCCATCGTCCGTCCCGACGATGACCTTGAGGGCTGGGAAGTAGTCGAGAAGGACCTGGCGGCAGCGGCCACATGGGGGCACGACACCTCGGTCGCGGTCACCCACGGCGACGATGGTGTCCAGGTCATAGGCACCCTGGGCGGCAGCGGTGCCGATCAGGACCAGCTCCGCGCAGGGGCCTCCGGTGAAGTGATAGGCGTTCACCGCGGTGACGATCCGGCCGTCCTGGGCGCGGGCCGCGGCCGCCATGGTGTGGTTGTCGCCCCGGCAGCGTGTGGCCGCGACGTGCGCCGCTGCCCCGATCAGTTCGTGGTCGACACGGTCGGTCTGTGTGGTCATCTTCTCTTCCTCCTTGCAGGGTCGGGCGACGTCGGCCCGGGCCTTACGGTGCGGACGTGTCGCCGACCACGTCCGCACCGCCCTCATGACGATTCACCCTCCGTGAGAGCCCGTACCGAATCCGACGGTGTCATCCATAACGTGTGGCTCGGGGTGTTTAGTACGGGTTCTTATGGTCACGCGCATGGAAGGGCATGGAGGACCGGCACAGCGAAAGGGCAGACCCATGACGGAGTTCCACCCCGCCACCACGACGGACTCCGGCGCGCCCGTGGAGAGTGATGAGCACTCTCTCACCCTGGGCCCGGGCGGGCCGGTCCTGCTGCAGGACGCCTACCTGATCGAGCAGATGGCCCAGTTCAACCGGGAGCGGATTCCCGAGCGTCAGCCGCATGCCAAGGGGAGCGGCGCCTTCGGCCACTTCGAGGTGATCGAGGACGTCAGCGCCTACACCATGGCAGCCGTGTTCCAGCCGGGCACCCGCACCGACCTGGTCATTCGCTTCTCGACGGTCGCCGGCGAGCGGGGCAGCCCCGACACCTGGCGTGACCCTCGCGGCTTCGCGGTGAAGTTCTACACCACCGTGGGCAACTACGACATGGTCGGCAACAACACGCCGGTGTTCTTCGTGAAGGACCCGATGAAGTTCCAGCACTTCATCCGCTCCCAGAAGCGCCGCGCGGACAACAACCTGCGCGACCACGACATGCAGTGGGACTTCTGGACGCTCTCGCCGGAGTCCGCGCACCAGGTGACCTGGCTGATGGGAGACCGCGGCATCCCCCGCACCTGGCGCCACATGAACGGCTACACCTCCCACACCTACATGTGGATCAACGCCAAGGGCGAGCGGTTCTGGGTGAAGTACCACTTCAAGACCGACCAGGGGATCGAGTTCTTCACCCAGCACGAGGGCGACCAGATGGCCGCCGTCGACACGGACTACCACATGCGCGATCTCTTCGAGCACATCCGTGACGGCGACTTCCCCAGCTGGACGCTGTACGTGCAGGTCATGCCGTACGCGGAGGCCGCGCACTACCGCTTCAACCCGTTCGACCTCACCAAAGTGTGGCCGCACGGTGACTATCCGCTCATCCCGGTCGGCCGGATGACCCTGGACCGCAATCCGACCGACAACCACGCGGAGATCGAGCAGGCGGCGTTCCAGCCCAACAACTTCATCCCCGGGATCGGGCCGAGTCCGGACCGCATGCTGCTGGCCCGGCTGTTCTCCTACGCGGACGCCCACCGGCACCGCATCGGCGCCAACTACCAGCAGCTTCCCGTGAACGCGCCCATCGTCGACGTCCACACCTACTCGAAGGACGGGGCGATGGCGTACCGGAAGACGACGGATCCGGTGTACGCCCCGAACTCCAAGGGCGGTCCCGCCGCCGACCCCGCCCGCTTCGGCCCGCCGCCCAGCTGGGCGGCCGACGGCGAGATCATCCGTGCCGCATACGTCTCCCACGCCGAGGACGACGACTGGGGGCAGCCCGGCACCCTGGTCCGGCAGGTCCTGGACGACGCCGCCCGGGACCGTCTGGTCGACAACGTCGTCGGGCACCTCCTCGACGGCGTCAGCGAACCGGTCCTGGAGCGCGCCTTCACGTACTGGTCGAACATCGACGAGACGATCGGCAAGCGCATTGCCGACGGCGTGCGCTCCAAGGCCGACGAGAAGGATCCCAAGGCCGCCGAGCAGGGAAGCCCCGCACGACGCAGCATGCAGCACAAGGCATGACGTTGGTCCGATGTTGATCGTGGTCGCCGGCCAGTGACCTGGCCGGCGCTGATCCTGCTGGACGACCTCGACGCCGCCGGCACAGTTTGGTAGGTCGCGATGCGGTCCGGGCATCTTCACGGTTGTGGAGTCGCGTTCATACGCCGAGCGCGTCGGCGCCGGGCTACCCAGAGGCCGCTCAGGATCAGCGCTGCTGCTCCCGCGACGACCCAGCCCACGGATCCTCCGTGGCGGTGGGTTCTGAGTCCGACCGCCAGCAACACTGCGCCTGCCGCCAGGCCCATCAGCTCGTGGAGGCGGTCCGTCCATCTGGTGACCGTTGAAGGGTTGACCACGCTTGATCGTGACAGATGACCGCGGTCGCCGCCAAGGGCAAGTTCCCTGCTGGGGTGGCGCCTTGGACGTGCGGTCGGCCCAGCGAGTCATCCGTGACGGACTGGAGGTCCTCGGTCGCCGTACCCGACTGGTAGAACTTCTGGTACAGCGCTCGGTAGGCCTTCTTGCTAGACGCCGTCGAACGCGTCGGCCTCCAGGAACCTGGTCTTCAGGACATGCTCCATGAAGCCGCCCTGCCCGCCCTTGCCGCCGGGCATGCCCTGGCCCGGATCGCCGCCCTGACCGCCGCCGGCCGCCCCGCGGGGCATGTGGTTCGTCGTTCGCCCGTTCCGCGCCCTCGCCGGGCCGGACCTGATCGGCCCGGCCGTCGCGCGCCGCGGTTGCCTTCGACAGGAACACCATGCGCCTCCTTGCTCATACGTTGCGGACCGACCGACCCCGCACACGCAACCAGTGGCACATGATGGGCTCATGAGAATCCCGGGTTGATTCCAGGAATCCTCAGGATGGCCGGAAAGCGAACACGAGGAATCGGAGGCGCGGCTACGGGCGCGTTCACCAGCCGCACTTCGGTAAATCGGTGTCCTGGACGAAGCTGCGCGGCGATCATGGACCGGGACACCGGCACGCAACCGATGAGGAACCGCCCGCCATGCCTGTCCCTGCCGACCCGACGGTCCTCCACCCGATGCCCGGGCAACCGCGGGTGGTACTGCTCCGGCCACTGGTGAAGTCCCCGCTGATCGAGGTCGGGGAGTACTCCTACTACGACGACCCGGACGACCCGACCGCGTTCGAGACCCGCAACGTGCTCCACCACTACGGCCCCGAGAAGCTGATCATCGGCAGGTTCTGCGCGCTGGGCACGGGAGTGCGGTTCATCATGAACGGCGCCAACCACCGCATGGACGGCCCCTCGACCTTCCCCTTCCCCACCATGGGAGGTTCGTGGTCCGAGCACTTCGACCTGCTCACCGACCTGCCGAACCGAGGAGACACCGTCGTCGGCAACGACGTCTGGTTCGGCCATGGAACGACGGTGATGCCCGGCGTACGGATCGGACACGGCGCGATCATCGCCACCGGCGCCGTGGTCACCTCCGACGTACCCGACTACGGCATCGTCGGGGGCAACCCGGCCCGCCTCATCCGCACGCGCTACGACGACCGGGACATCGCCCGGCTGCTGGCGGTGGCCTGGTGGGACTGGCCCGCGGAGCACATCACCGAGCATGTGCGGACGATCATGTCGGGCAGCGTCGCCGATCTCGAAGCCGCCGCCCCGGACACCCCGCACACGTGACGCGTGCACGGCCGGACCGCGCCGAGGACCGTGCCCCGGCGCGGGCCCGGACGGTCAGAGGTCCAGCACCAGCCGGGGACAGCGGGCGCGGCCGACGCAGATCATCATGGTGTCGTTGGCGGCGCGCTCCTCCTGCGACAGGAGGCTGTCCCGGTGGTCGGGCACGCCCTCGACGACCTTGGTCTCACAGGTGCCGCAGATGCCCTCCCGGCAGGAGTTCGGGGCGTCGATCCCCTGGTCCTCCAGCGCCTGGAGGACCGTCATGCCGGCGGGCACGGTGACGCTGCGGCCAGAACGCTGGAGCACCACCTCGAACTCCCCGTCGGCGTCCGCGGCGCCGGGCTCCCGGGGCGCCGCGGCGAACCGCTCGGTGTGCAGGGCGCCGGGAGGCCACGGGGCGCAGAACCGCTCGACGGCGGCGAGCAACGGCTCGGGGCCGCAGCAGTAGACCGCCGTCCCCTCCCTCGGCACGCCCAGGAAGGGCTCCAGGTCGAGCAGGCCGTACTCGTCCTGCGGGCGCACCAGCACCCGGTCGCCGTAGCGGGCCAACCGCGGCAGGAACGCCATGCTCTCTCGCGTCCGCCCGCCGTACAGCAGCGTCCAGCGGGCGCCGGCGGCGTCGGCCCGCTCCAGCATCGGCAGCAGCGGGGTGATCCCGATGCCTCCCGCCACGAACAGGTACTCGGGGACGTCGACCAGCGGGAACCGGTTGCGCGGCCCGGCCACCTCGACCTCCTGACCGGGGCGCAGGGTCTCGTGCACCGCCCGGGAGCCGCCGCGGGACGCCGGTTCCCTGAGCACGGAGACCCGCCAGACGGACCGGTCCGCGGGCGATCCGTTGAGCGAGTACTGCCGGGTGAGGGAGCCGGGCAGGCACAGGTCCAGGTGCGCACCCGGCTCCCACGCCGGCAGGTCGCCGCCGTCGGGCCGCCGCAGGTGCACCGAGACCACTCCTTCGGCCTCCCGGACCAGGGCGGACACACGCAGCCGCAGCCGCCGTTCCCCGTCCGTGACGGGTGCCGCCGCCATCAGGGCACCCAGCTCAGGGTGCGGCCCCGGGCGGAGCCGAGGCGGACCACGGCGACCCGGGTGTCCAAGTCGTCCGAGGTGCCTGGGCCGTCCGGGTGCCGGACGTCCACGTGCAGGGGGTCGTCTCCCGCCAGCACCATCGCGTCCGCGTCCGCCAGCAGGTGCCGTTCCTCCACCAGCAGCCGTCCCCCGGTGGAGACCAGGACCAGCACATCGTCCTCGGCGCGGTCCACGGTCGTCCCGGCGCCGGGGTCGAGTACCTCCACACGGGCACGGACCGCCGCGGGGTCGGCCGCGACCTCCAGCAGCGCCCCGTCCGGCAGGGCTTCGGTGATCCGCGACGCTCCGGGCAGCGGGGCGGTGCTGGGGCCGTGTCCTTCGGCGAGCAGCCGCACCTGCCACTGCCAGGGCTCACGGCGGGGCGTGTCCGGTGCGGCCGCGACCTCCCGGCAGCCGCTGTCCACCTGCCGGTGGGCGTTGGCGCGGAGCAGGAGCCTCATCGGTCGTCCTCCTTCGTCGTCACTCGGGGAACTCGAGGGGGTTTCTCACTCGAGGGCGTTTCTCAAGGGTGGGCGCCGGGGGCGCTCATCGCACGGCGGCCAGGAAGGCCTTGGTCCGTTCGTGCTTGGGTGCGGTGATGACCTGCCGGGCGGGTCCGGTCTCGACGACCTGGCCGCCGTCGAAGAAGACCACCCGGTCGGCGACCTCGCGGGCGAAGCCCATCTCGTGGGTGACCACGATCATGGTCATGCCGGACGCGGCCAGGTCCCGCATCACCCTGAGCACGTCGCCGACGAGTTCGGGGTCCAGGGCCGAGGTCGGTTCGTCGAACAGCATCAGCTTGGGCCGCATGCACAGCGCCCTGGCGATGGCCACGCGCTGCTGCTGCCCGCCGGAGAGGTGGCGCGGGTAGGCCTGGGCCTTGTCCTTGAGTCCCACCTGGTCGAGCAGGTCCAGAGCCCGCTCGGTGACGACCGCCTTGGGCTCCTTCAGCGCGCGCCGGGGCGCCTCGACGAGGTTCTCCAGCACGGTCATGTGGGGGAAGAGGTTGAAGTGCTGGAACACCATGCCGATCCCGGTGCGCCGGCGGCAGATCTCCTTGTCGCCCAGTTCGTGCAGCCTGGTCCCGCGCTGCTCGTAGCCCATCACCTCGCCGTCCACCCACATCCGGCCGCCGTCGACGGTCTCCAGATGGTTGATGCAGCGCAGGAAGGTGCTCTTGCCCGAGCCGGACGGGCCGATGAGGCAGACCACCTCGCCCCGCCGGACCTCCAGGTCGACTCCCTTGAGAACCTCCAGCCGCCCGAAGTGTTTGCGGACCTTCTCGGCCCGGACCATCGGGGCCGGTTCCGTGGTGGCACTGCCGGTGGTCATGACTGCCTCCCGGTGGCGATCGGCGCGTGGGTGCTCAGCATCTGCCGCAGCCGCTGGAGCGGGGTGGGCGGCAGCGTGCGGTTGCCGCGCGCGAACCGGCGCTCGACGTAGAACTGCCCGATGGTGAGGACGCTGGTGACGACCATGTACCAGATGCTGGCGACGATGAGCAGCGGGATGGTCTGGAAGTTGCGCGAGTACAGGATCTGCGCGGAGTAGAGCAGGTCGGGCACGGCCAGCACGCTCACCAGGGCGGTGGTCTTGAGCATGCCGATGGTCTCGTTGCCGGTCGGCGGGATGATCACCCGCATGGCCTGCGGCAGGACCACCCGGCGCATGGTCTGCATCCGGGTCAGGCCCAGCGCTCCGGCGGCCTCCGCCTGGCCGTGGTCGACGGACAGGATGCCGGCCCGGACGATCTCCGACATGTAGGCGGCCTCGTTCAGGCCGAGGCCGAGGATGGCCGCGACCAGCGGGGTGATCAGCCGGTTGGCGTCCAGGGACAGGCCCGGAATGCCGAAGGTCAGCGTGGGGTAGAGCGCCGCCAGGTTGTACCAGAACAGCAGTTGCACCAGCACGGGCGTACCGCGGAAGAACGACACGTACAGGAACGCCGCGGACCGCACGACGGGGTTGACCGACAGGCGCATCACCGCCAGGACGATGCCCAGTGCGACGCCGAGGACCATGCAGATCGCGGTGAGTTCCAGTGTGACGGCCAGTCCGCGGCCGATGGACACGTCCCGGAGGTAGGTGTTGACGACGTCCCAGCCGAAGCGGGGGTTGGTGAACACCGACCGCAGCGTCGCCGCGCCGATCAGCAGCAGCGCGGCCGCCGTCAGCCAGCGGGCCGGGTGCCGTTTGGGGACGACGGTCGGCTCGGCGTCCGGTGTCTTCGCCTCGGTCTCCCGGGCGAGCGGGGTGGGCAGGGCGGCCATGTCAGCTCCCGGAGTTCAGGTGCAGGCCGGCGGGAATGTCCCACTTCTTCATGAGCGACTCCATGGTGCCGTCGGACAGGAGGGCCTTCATGGCCGCGTCCAGGGCCGGCTTGAGCGCGGAGCCCTTGGGCAGCGCGATGCCGATGGGCGACGGCTCGTAGTCGGTGCCGGGTGCGAGTTCGAACTTGCCGTTGGACGCCTTGGCCTGGAGCGCGAGGGAGACCGAGTCGGCCATCACCGCGTCGACCCGGCCGCTGACGACGGCGAGGTTGGCGCCGTCCTGGGAGGGGAAGAGCTCGGCCTTCACCGGGGCCTTGCCCGCGCCGGTGCACTGCTGGGAGATCGCGGGCAGCTGGTTGAGTCCCTGGAGGCTGCCCTTCTGGGCCGAGACGGTGTGCCCGCACAGCGACATCGGTTCCATCTTGAGGCCCAGCGGGTTGCCCGCCTTGACCGCGATGCCGGAGCCGCCGTTCAGGTAGGGCACGAAGTCGACGGTCTTCGCCCGCTCGGGGGTGCTGGAGAAGGCGGAGGCGCCGATGTCGAACTTGCGGGCGGCGAGGCCGGGCAGGATGCCGTCGAATCCGGCGTTGACGTGCGTGACCTTCAGGCCCAGCCTGGCGCCGAGGGCGTCGGTCATGTCGATGTCGAAGCCGATCATCGTCTTGTTGTCGGTGTCGAAGTACTCGAACGGCCGGTAGGACGCGTCGCTCGCCACCGCGAGCACGCCCTTGGACTTGACGTCGGCGGGGAGCAGCGCCGCGGCCGCGGCGTCCACCACCGCCGTGCCGGCACCACCGCCGGACGCCGCCGCGGACGGCCCCGGACCGGCGGAACCGCCTTCGGCCGATGCGTTGGTACAGCCGGCAAGAGCCAGCGCGACGACTGCAGCGAGGAGGGGAAGACGTATCGGATGGCGCACGGGATCGTCCTTCTTGAGGGAGGGCAGGAGCGGGTGGTACGTCGACGGGGGCTGAGGGACGGGGCCGAGGGGCGGGGCTGAAGGGCGGCCCCGTGCGATCAGCCGGTGCCCGGAGCGCCGGTGCTCCGGACGGTCGGCGGGCGACGGGACCGGCGGCACCGCGACGGTCGGCGGGTGGCAGGACTGGCGGAACGCCGGGCGCCGGGCGCCGGGTGGCCCGATCGGTACGCCTGGCGGGCGGTGGGTGGCAGGACTGGCGGTGAACCGGACGGTCCAGCGGGTGGCGGGACCGGCAGCACCACGACGGACAGGGGTAACTGGGCCGGCGGCAGGCCGGGCTTTCCACGGATGGCGGGGGACGCCGGACGGTCGGTGGGTGGCGGGACCGCCGACACCATGAGGGCCGGCGGGTAACCGGACCAGCGGTACGCCGGGCGGTCGGTGGATGGGCAGGATCGGTGTACCCCGGACGGCTCACCAGGTGGCAGGGCCGGCGGCACCATGGCGGACAGGCGGCAACAGGGCCGGCGGAACACCGGACGGCGGACGGCGGACGGGCGACGGGCGACGGGCGACGGGCGACGGGCGACGGGCGACGGGCGACGGGCGACGGGCGACGGGCGACGGGCGACGGTATGCCGGATGGTCGGCGGATGGCCTAACCGGCTCTATGCCAGGGAGAGTTGGTGGTTTCGGCGGAGCACCGGGCGGTCCAGCGGGTGGTAGGACCGGCGGCGCCGTGGCAGCCGGCGGGTGGTCGGAGTCGGTGTGCCGTGACGGGTCGGCGGGTGGCCGAGCCGGCCATACGCCGAACGGTCGACGGGTGGCCGAACCAGCACTGCGCCAACGGGCGTTGTTGGGATCGACGGAGCACCGGGCGGTCCAGCGGGTGGTAGGACCGGCGGCGCCGTGGCAGCCGGCGGGTGGTCGGAGTCGGTGTGCCGTGACGGGTCGGCGGGTGGC